>CAZNAO010000020.1:14631-15815 GCA_964571295.1 uncultured Gammaproteobacteria bacterium
TCGGAGGTTCGGTAGGTGGCTCAGTCGGGGGTTCTGTTGGTGGCTCTGTGGGAGGTTCCGTCGGAGGTTCGGTAGGTGGCTCAGTCGGGGGTTCTGTTGGTGGCTCTGTGGGAGGAACGTCTCCCCCCCCACCCTCACTACAGCGCCTCCAGTCAGTTTTCACACTGCAATGAGTACAGCTGAAATTAATTCTTCCTGCTTCGTTTGTCGTTCCACCCACTCCGGTAAACACTCCGTTTTCACTGATCGAAACCCCACTCATCGGAATCCAACCAAATGACTCTGACCAGGCATAACCACCTAATTGTCCCGTACTACAGGTATTCGTCACTCCGCCGTTCGATGGAGAAAAATTAATCCAGCCAAACACACTTGACCATGCGTATCCGGTAACCGCTGTGTCTGTGATCACAAGTCCATGATACGTACTGCTTGCGTCTACTGGTGCAAAATTAATCCACCCCATGTTTTCTCCCCAGCCATATTTATTTCCCGGATCAATCGTGCCAGTCGCCCCATGTACGAGTCCGGTCGCTACCAACCAAATACTGATACCGATCAGGGTACCAGTATATCGCATTCGTTTTTTGAAAAAATGAGACATAGTCATCTGTTCATCTTTACGGTGTCGCTTCTTCGGAGGTCGTGGACGTAAAGATTTCAGTAAGGATCGTCGAGACGGTTTCCGTGATTTCAGGAGCGGGCGGGGTTGTAGTGGTGGTGTCTTCAGGAATTTCCGGACTTGTCTCAATAGTTGATGACACAGACGTATCCTCGCTTGACGTATCAGGAGTAGAGATTTCCGATTCTATATCCGTATATACTGCAGAACCTCCGTCATCATATATAGTGCTTTCAGAACTTCCACCTCCACACGCTCCGAGATTCTTCACCAATTCTCCTCCTCTGATTTCCACACAATACACCTCTCCGGTTTCCTGGTCCGTCATTTCGATTCCGGTATCCACCTTTACTTTATGGAAGACTCCCACCACTGCGGTTACACGCTCTGCGACAAAATCTTTGAGTATATATGCCGCTTCTGATAGTCGATTCGTCAGATAGGTCATGGCGCTCGCGAGCGGACGGCCTGCAGCGTACAAGAGCGCTTCTTCGGACGTAACTCCCGGTTCTTCCGACGTAACTCCTGCATAGGCAAGGATAAGACCGTCGATCTGTGCTTG
>CAZNAO010000021.1:0-15732 GCA_964571295.1 uncultured Gammaproteobacteria bacterium
CGCTTGAGAATGCGTTTCGGACGTATGATCGCGGCGCCTAACAATACTAATTCATCAAATACTTCTCCATGCCATTCCCCGACATATGCGGCAACCTGCCCCCCGAAGGAATGTCCCATCAGGATGATCTTTCTATCCGTATTGTCTTTCCTTATTTCGCGTATCTGATGAAAAACATATTCCCCGTACTGTTCTACTCCCCAGATTCCGCGAGGACATTCAACACCGCCAAAACAAGGCAATTCAATACAGTGAACTTCAAAATATTCCTCAGCTTTATCACAGAATTCCTTCCATGTTTCCCTGGTTCCGTCCCAGCCGGGAATAATACAGAGAATGGGTTTTGACATAATTAAGATAATTCTTTAATTTGCTCAGCGAGCATCCATGCGGCAAAAACACCGGTACTGATTTCTTGTTTCCCGACCAAAGACAAGAGTTCATTTTTTGTTAGAAGCATTGTCTCAATATCTTCTCCAAATTCATGGGTGGGTTCTTGTATTTTCCTTGCCCCAAACCCCACAAACAGATACATTCGTAAATCTGAAATACCCGCGTTAAATGAAAAATCACCAAGTTCCGTTATCTTTTCTACCGAATATCCGGTCTCTTCTAATAATTCTCTCTTTACTCCCTCCTCAGGATTATCGTCTTTTACATCGACAAATCCGAACGGAAGTTGCAAGATATAATTTTCTATCGGGAGCCTGAACTGTTTAATGATAACTGCCTGATTATTTTCAGTAAAAGCAAGAATTCCTGCCAAATTACCTTTAGGAGAAGTGGTATATTCCCACATTCCACTATCTCCTTTGTGATCATGAAATCTTTTCCCCATTACGTTTAGCCATCTTCCTTGAAATAACAATTCAGTTTTGTCAATCGTAAATTTCATATCTAGAGCACCTCTTTGCCGAGATATTTCTGCAAAGCTTGTGGAATCTTAACCGAACCGTCTTGTTGCTGGTGATTTTCAATCAATGCGATCGGGAAACGACTCGTGACGATTGCGGTACCATTTAGAGTATGGACGAATTCAGATTTTCCGTCAGATGTGCGATATTTGATTCCTGCACGGCGGGCCTGATAATCCGTACAATTACTGGTACTAGTCACTTCGCCATAATCATTTTTCATAACCATCCATGCTTCAATATCGAATTTGCGATATGCCGGTCCGCCAAGATCTCCTGATGCAATATCGATCACGCGATATGGAATCTCAAGTCCATCACAGATTTCCTTTTCAATTGAAAGAAGCTTTTCGTGCATTGCCTCACTGTCTTCCGGCTTGCAGAATATGAACATTTCAAGTTTCGTGAACTGATGTACGCGGTATAACCCTTTACTCGTGCGTCCATAGGCACCTGCCTCGGTACGGAAACAATGTGACAATGCGACGTACTTCTTCGGTCCTTCGGACAAATCGAGTATTTCATCTGCATGAAAGCCGAGAACCGAAATTTCAGCGGTTCCAATAAGCGAGAGATCAGTGTTTTCTACCGAATAGATTTGTGTTTCTTCCCCGCGAGGATTGAACCCTGCGCTTTCCAATACTTCCTTTTTTGCCAAATCCGGTGCCTCAATAAGCTCAAATCCATGCGCAGTTGCGATATCAATTCCATACGAAATAAGCGCCTGGTTGAGACGGACCAGTTCTTGTTTTGCAAAATAAAATTTTGATCCGGCGACTTTCGCGCCGCGCTCAAAATCAATCCAATCACGTTGAAGCATCAACTCTTCATGATCTTTCGGGGTAAATGAAAATTCGGCAGGCTTCAGATGCTCGGCAACTACCCTGAAATCATCTTCTCCCCCAATCGGTGTGTCAGGATGGGTGAAATTAGGAACCTGCATGAGAAGTGTATGAAAAGACTCTTCGAGCGGGGCTGCTGCTGCTTCAAGCGTTTTGATCTCCTCACCCACCTCTTTCATTCGTGTGATCATCTCATCCGATGGTTTTCCTTTGGTCTTTGAATTGTCATTTCGTTCTTTACGCAACACTTCGATTTTTTGGAGCAATTCCCTGCGTTCGGTATCAACACGCAAAAGCTCATCAATATCAATAGTTACCTTACGGATTTCACAATTCTTTTTGACTTCGTCAGTATGTTCGCGGATATATTTGATATCGATCATATTAGAGTTTATTATGCGTTATAATTTCAATAAGTTCCGGGTATAATTTTTCGTACATCTTTTTATTTTCCCCGATCAGTTCGTAAGTCCCGACGAGTTCAGGATCCACCCAAGCACTCTCAAGCACTTCTTCATCGTTATATTTTCCGTCTCCCGCCACGATGGTACACACAAACGGCAGAAGATAAATTTGTATACCGTAGTGAAGGCTGCGGGGATTTTTGATCTGTACGGTCCAGACATGCCGCAATTGCGATACGATTTCCACCCGATAACCACATTCTTCGTATAATTCTCGAAGGAGATTTTCTTCGACAGTCTCTCCGATTTCCATTCCGCCGCCCGGAAATTCCCAGAGTCCATGAAGTTCCGGTTTTTCCGTATCATTACGTCTGTTCAGAAGAATTTTTCCGTCTCTTACGATAATACCGACAGGTACGATAAAATGCTTGCCACCATATGTATTCAGGATGAAACGCTTAATCCCAGCAAGCGCGGTACCACGATGGCTGACCATATTTTTCTCAGAGCTCGACATCTCGGCATACGTCTTGTCAATTTCCGGAACATAAAAGATGGGATCGTACCCAAAGCCGCTGTCGCCTCGCGGATGTTTGGTTACACTTCCTCGTGTTTTTCCGGTAGCGACAAAAAGATCATTGCGCTGCGGATCATATAATGCCAATACGCCTTTGAAGGAAGCGCCTCGCTCACTATCCATTCCGAACCGCTCCATTCGCTGCAATACTTCATTCATACGGTCTCTCGGCGTATTTCCGATGCGTGCGCTCACTACCCCGGGCCAACCTTCGAGTGCGTCGATAAACAATCCTCCGTCGTCGGCAATAGTGACGTGTCCGCTCATGCGGGCATAATACTTGGCTTTCAAAATCGCGTTTCCTTCAATCGTCGCCTCGGTTTCTTCAGGCGTTTTGATCTTCGTTTCGAGCTCGGCAAGCGAAATGACCTTGACCGGCAGACCGAGAAGCATAGCTGCAAGTTCATGATATTTCCCCTCGTTGGTTGTAGCGATCATGATCGTTTTCATAGGTCACCTATAAGTTTTTGTTTGATGATTTTTGTTTTATAGGTTTCAGCTTTATAGGCTTTTGCACGCATAACAACAGTTCCAAGTCCAAATTCTTTTATTTTTTCCTCAAGCCCGTCAGTAAATATTTCTTGATCATATCCAAGCACAATCGCATCAGGTTTGATATGTTTGATAACTCGATATACGTCCGTTTTATCGCCAAGAACCACACGATCAATCACCGACAACTCTTCGAGAAGTGCAGCACGTTCTTTTTCTGAAAAAATAGGAGCTTTACCTTTGATTCCTGCACTTCGTTTGTCCCGTGCGACAACTACAATTAAGTCATCACCATATTTTTTTGCTTCATGAAAAAAAGCAATATGTCCCAAATGTACCACATCAAATGTTCCGAAGATCATTACTGTTTTTTTTTCGTCTGCCATATATGAGCTTGAAAGGACAGAATCTATTTCTTCTTTCCATTTTCCTCTCTTGTATCTTTCTTTATTTCGATCGGTTTTACAATTGGAAACACAATTACTTCTTTTAGGCTATGTGAACCGGTGATAAGCGCGGCAAGCCGGTCGATACCAATGCCGGTTCCGGTCGCAGGTGGCATGCCATGCTCGAGTGCTTCGATGAAGTCGTGATCGAATTCCATAGCTTCATCGTCACCTGCTTCCCTATTCTTTGCCTGTTCTTCAAAGCGTTCTCTCTGGTCGATCGGATCATTGAGTTCGGTGTATGAGTTGCTTACTTCAAAACCGTTAACAATGAGCTGAAACATTTCGGTGTAGCGAGGATCTTCTGCTTTCTTTGCAAGCGGTTTTAATTCTGCAGGATAGTTGAGTAAGAATGTGGGCTGGATGATCTTCGGGCGGGCAGTTTCCTTATAGAGGTCATCAGCAAGGCGGCCGAATCCCGCTTTCGGATCTACCGCATAGCCTTTTGCCTTCATTTCCTTCGCGAGTTTCTCTTTGGTATCACACACATTCAAATCAATTTCAGAATATTTGAAAACGACATCACGGAACGTGGTACGTGGATACGGACCTTCAAAACTGATATTTTGCCCGTCAAGCTCGATTTCAGTTGATCCTACTGCAGCTTTGATGATTCGAGGCAGCATTTCTTCGTGCAATTTCATGTTGTCCTCATAATCCGCATACGCCCAGTAATACTCGATCTGGGTGAATTCAGGATTATGCTGGTGATCGACTCCTTCATTGCGGAAACAGCGTCCGATCTCAAAAATTTTCTCAAAACCTGCAACAAGTAGACGCTTCTGCGGGATTTCGATCGCAATCCGGAGATGTACCGGCATATCATATGCATTGAAATGTGTATCGAATGTTTTTGCAAGTGCTCCCGAAGCGACAGTTTCAAGCATCGGAGTTTCCACTTCAATAAATCCTTTTTCATACATAAATTCACGAAGTGCACGGACGAGTTTTGAGCGGGTAACAATTTTTTGTTTCAATTCTTTGTGTATGAGCAAATCAAGATAGCGTTTGCGCATCTTCAATTCTTCGTTCTCAAGACCGTAAAATTTATCAGGAAGCGGCAAGAGTGCTTTTGCCAAAAGTTCGTACGATTTTGCAAGGATTGACTCTTCGCCTTTTTGGGTGATGAATCGTGTACCGGTAACACCAAGGATATCGCCTGCGTCGATCTTTTTGACAAATATTTTGTATGCGTCATCGCCCACATCGTCCTTCTTCATGACGATCTGGGCTCGCCCGCTTTCGTCCTCCAGGTGGAAGAAGGTGAGCTTGCCCATTTCACGCTTGGTCATGATTCTACCGACAACAGACACTTCTATATCATGAGCTTCTGCAAGTGCATTGACCACAGCATGCGTTCGGATAACTCGTGCGGGATAAGGATTGATCCCTGCCCCGACCAAATCATTAAGCTTGGCAAGCCTGACACTTCGTTCATCATTGATATTTATCTGATTTTCCTGCATAAAAACACTAGATTAAGCACAATTTGTTTGAAATTATCATATCAAAAAGCCTGCAAAATTACAAACATGAGAGGGATGTAGATATTTTAGCTAAAATTAGCAAAAAACCGCCGTTAAGCGGTTTCCTGATCTCCCTAATTCACCTCTTCAATCGTATATTCCTGTGGACCTGCAGGTAGATTAATTGTAACCTTTTCGCCTTTGGAGTGTCCAAGGAACGCACTACCAAGCGGAGACTCATTTGAAATTTTTCCCTCAAGCGGATTTGCTTCTTGGGCGCCGACAATCATATATTCTTTTTTCTTTCCATCGCGCGAGACGGTGATTCGTGATCCGATTCCTACCTCGCCTTTTCCTCCGCCAGCCGAGATAATTTCTGCATTATCGATAAGGTATTCGAGTTCTTTTACTCGAGTCTGTGCCCACGCCATGTCCTCTCTGGCAGCGTGATATTCCGCATTTTCAGACAGATCACCCATCTGACGAGCCTCATCAATACGTTTCGCGAGTCCCGGAATCTTATCTTCTTTTAAATTCTTTAGTTCGGCTTTCAATTGTGCTTTCTTCTCTTCGGTCATGTACTGGGGCGACATAGTATAAAACTAACTTATCTATTAAAAAAATCCGTGCATGTGCGGGATTGAATCCAGTATACCATAGTCCAAATCCAAAGTCTATAAAGACAAAAATCTGTAAAGTATTGTATCTTACTTTCGACTAAGTTCTACTTTCCCGTATATTCTCCCCACCATCGATAGAAATCCGAAGCGATATGTGATGCGGTCCGACTACCCTCTCCACCTTCTTCAAGCATAATGGTTACGACAATTTCCGGATTACTATATGGTGCAAATGACGTGAACCACGCATGAGTATCTTTTTGTGAACTCCATTGCGCTGTTCCTGTTTTTCCTGCAACTGAAAACGGCAAATATTTGAGAACGCCACACGGGCCCGTATCAATACAGTCTTTCATACCAAGTCCCACCGTAGTCAAATGCTGGCTCGGAACCACCTTTTCCCTGATTTTCTCGCCACTGACTATCTGCTCCTGACCATTCGAAGGATTGACGATGGAATGTACCACATGCGGTTTGTAGAGCGTTCCTTTATTCGCAATAACTCCGGTCATGGATGCGATCTGAAGAGGGGTTGTAAGAAAATCTCCTTGACCAATCGAATAGTTATAGGTGTCCCCGACATACCATTCTTCATTTTTTACCCGTTTCTTCCATTCTGGACTTGGCAAAAATCCCGCTCCTTCGCCTGGTATATCAAGTCCGAGTAGCTTACCAAAGCCAAAGAGATCAAGATATTTATTGATTCTCGTAACACCAAGACCTTCAAAATCTTTATATCCTCCACCAATATAATAATAGAACGTATTGACTGACCATGAGATGGATTTTCGTACGTCGGTTGCTCCGTGGGCTACACGACTCCAATCTGGAAAAAACCATGGACCTACTTGAATACCACCCGTACTTAATATTTTCGTATTCGGTGTAATAATCCCTTCGGTCAACGCAGCCGAAGCCACCGCTGGTTTGATAACAGATCCTGAAGGGTACGATCCTCCAACCGCACGATTGAAAAGCGGCCGGTTTTCATCGGTAAGATATGCTTGATAGGTTTTGACATCTATTCCTCCGGAAAAGTCATTATTGTCAAAACCAGGCAAACTGACGAGTGCGAGAATCTCACCATTCTGCGGATTAAGTGCAATTCCGCTTGCACGTTTTTTACTGTTCTTGATAAGCCAGTCTTGAAGCAACTGCTCCATTTTCTCCTGCATGCGATAATCAATCGAAAGTTTGATGTGACTGCCGGGTGTGGGATCTTTGGCTGAGATAACCGATTGCTCGGCACCTCGGGAATTAACCTCAATACGTTTTTCGCCATACACTCCGCGCATAAAGCGCTCATATGATTGTTCAACACCGGTTTTTCCGATAGAATCAGAGGGTAAGTACCCTACTTTATAATACTCCCCAAGCTCTTCGGGAGATAATTTTCCAATATATCCAAGCACATGTGAAAAAGAATTTGCACGCGAAGCTTCCTCAATTTCAGCAACCTTATCAGGAGAAAGCAGTTCGATGGTTGAAGTGGTAGTGGTACCTGGATTATCCTTAATTACGTACAACCGTTTACTCCCCCGATGTACGGTAATACCGGGAAGCTCTTCGGAATAGATCAAAATCTTTATCGCGGAATCATACGGAATATCTTCAATAGCAACAATTGAATCATATCGATAATTTTTATATTTCTCGACGATATCATTGAGTTCTTCGACATCCCCGCTGATCGTCTCAGACAACTTCTGAACCACTGCCATGCGTTCTTCGCTATCCCGGGGCAAATCCTGTGGAATAATAGCAAGTGAAAAATTTGGGATATTTTCAGTCAATTGAATTCCGTTTCGGTCATAGATGAGTCCGCGTTCCGAAGGTACCGGAATAACTCGTTGGCGGTTTCCTTCTGCCTTCACCACGTATGTCCCGCCTTCCAAAATTTGGATATAAACAAGCCTTGCTATCATGCCAAGAATCAGAAGCGTCACGGCAACAAGAAATGAAAACATTTTACGGTCAGAAAAACTGGTACCAATATGAGAGGTACCCGAATGCATGATATCTTCGCTTTGAGCAATGCTTTTTGGTGTAAAAGAATCCTCGATCCAAGCAAACCGATACTTACCGGTCAAGGACTCATGTTCGAGCCCTTTGCTTGGATTCTTTGCAAATGGGTCAAGATCGTTCATATAAACGTTTAGGAGTAGCGGATCCGTTCTTTTGTCCAAGTATTCACCACTTTTATCACTATAGCATAGAGAGGTACGGAGACGATAGCGGTACTCACAACCTCAAGTCCTGCATCTTGAAACAAGCCGCCAGAAACCGAAAAAGAGTACGTGTCAAATACAAGAGAAAATAAAAATCCAAACAGAATATACAAGAGACGGAACACTATCATCCCAAATAAAGTCAGAATTCCAGCAGTCCAAATCGAGAGATTGGTAAACACATCTTCAAAAAACCAATAAATCCCGAGTATGCTCATGACACCTGCCACTAGTTCAATTCCAAATGCATGGGCGGTCAGGATATCTAGAATCATATACGTGAAAAAAGCAAACCAGACGATTCCGCCCCCCACTCCACGCATAATACATAGAACAAAAAACAACATGACGATATCAATATATACGAATATAGAAGGAAGTAAGTTCATCAAAAATAATTTGATAAGAACAAGAAGTATGATTCCTCCTGCATATACAATTCCGGCGAGTATCTTTTTGAGCATACTATCTATCCTTGAGGAGTGGTGGTTGTGATAATGACCGACACCATGGTAAGGTAAGACAAATCCGCAATCGGTTTCAATACCGCCTGTTGAAACGGCTCAAGTGGTTGTTTTTCAATATATTCGACAGTACCTACAACCAATCCTCGGGGCATGTTATCGGTAAGTCCCGACGTAACCACCGTATCCCCCGGACTCACGATTTCATTTTGCGGAATAAAATTCATCTGTACCCCGATATCATACCCACCTTCTACCAGTCCGATTGTACGCTCTTTATTGAGTAAAGTTGCACCAATCTTGCTCTGAGTATCATTGATAAGACGCACATAGGAAATCGTATCAAATACTTCAATTATAGTACCCGCAAGAACCCCGTCGCCCACAATAACAGGATTCGTGCGTACAATACCGTCTCGTGCTCCACGATTGATCACCACCGTTGTACTTAAGGGATCGACAGTCCTACCGATCACTTCAGCCCCGATATGATGATACATTGAGCGTGAAAAAAAATTAAGTTGACCCCTCAATTGTTCGTTTTCTTCTTTCAAAAGAATATTTTCAGCCGTATCGATCGTACAGATTGCTCGCATGAGCTCAGGATCAAAAGTTGAAGTGAGTTTGGTATTGATTGTACCATCCGGTGCACCGATCTCATGTTCATATGACACTGCAGTGAATGAATAGAACATGCCGGTAAGCGCATTTTCAAACGGACGGAGTACGCCAAAAAAATGCAATATGATTCCAATCAAAAGCACGATACCAATACCCGTAACTGTCTGGTATCTTTTTTTCATAGTCGAGATAATTAAATTTCACGAGCCGACGGAAGCGATACTTCACGAAGTAATTCTTCGTCTTCGAGTAAAAGTCCCGCTCCGCGGACAACTGCGGTTAAAGGATCATCCGCAATACGTACCGGAATCTCGGCAGCGCGAGCAATGACCGTATCGAGTCCTTCAAGAAGTGCTCCTCCGCCGACCAAAAGTACTCCTCGTTCGTGAATGTCCGCAGTCAGTTCAGGAGGAGTGACTTCAAGTGTCATTTTAATATAATCGACGATCGTCTTGACGCTTCGGCTCAATGCCTGGCGGATATGCTCGTCAGACACCATAATCTCCTTCGGAAGTCCGGTGATTGCATCACGTCCGCGCATAGGAAATTCCACTCGCTCTTTTCGAGGCAATGCTCCGCCGGCTTTGATTTTGATTTCTTCTGCATGTGCTTCACCAACCAGGAGTTTGAATACCTCACGCGCGTATTGGATAATATTGCGATTCATTTCATCACCCGCAATTTTGGTAGATTTCCAGGTGACGACACCGGACAATGAAATAACCGCGATTTCGGTGTTTCCTCCCCCGATATTCACAATCATATTCCCCACCGGATCACGAACCGGCATACGAGAACCGATTGCTGCCGCCATGGGTTCCTGCACGATAAACACTTCTTTCGCTCCTGCTGCAAGCGTTGCATCTTCCACTGCCTTGATTTCCACTTCGGTTACATCAAGCGGAACAACGATCACGACACGCGGACGAGAAATAAAGGAAAACGTCGCTTTTGAGACTTTTTCGATAAAAAACTTAAGCATTTTTTCGGTAACTTCGTAATCCGAAATAACACCGCCGCTCAAAGGACGGGTGACTTCAATATGCGGAGGAGTTTTCCCAAGCATTTCCTTTGCTTCCTGTCCCACCGCCAGTATCTGCTCGGTTTTCGTGTTGATAGCGACAACCGACGGTTCATTGATTACGATCCCCGCTTCAGGACTGTAGACGAGGGTGCTAGCGGTGCCGAGGTCGATTGCAAGGCTTTTATTTTTTGGTTTGAACAGGTTTTTGATATTCATAATGAATTGCTAATCAACGACGAACAATCAACAACAGAAAAATAGCGATAATGAAGGTGTTCATCAGTTGCCGAGTATCGATGATTAATTGAATTTTTCCAGGAATTCCTCAATCTTCATTATCGAAGGAGTTTCTTCCGTTCGCTTCTTGTATTCGATCGAATCATTTGCCAACGTTTTTGGACTTATGACGACCCGCACCGGAATACCGATAAGATCACTGTCAGCGAATTTTTCTCCAGCCCGTGAATCGCGGTCATCGTACAACACTTCGACTCCTTTTTTCTTTAATATCTCATATAATTCGTCGCATTTTTTGATATCTCCTTCATCTTTGCAAAGCGAAACCAAATGGACGTCGAAAGGTGCAGTTGATTCAGTCCATGTGATTCCTTTTTCGTCGTTATGTAATTCGACAATGGTTCCCATAAGCCGTCCAAGTCCGATTCCATAACTTCCCATGATAACCGGATGACTTATTCCATCTTCTCCAGTAAACGATAGATTAATAGGTTCGGAAAATTTGGTTCCGAGCGTAAAGATATTTCCCACTTCAGCCGATTTTTCTACCTGAAGATCGGTTTTGGTGACACCCAAATCAGCAAGGACTTCATCAGTATACACTTCTTTGTTGATAGCGATTTTTTTATTTTTTTCTACATAAATTTCGTCTTCCCCAGCATCGGTCAGAGTCTGAAATTCATGCGAATATTTTGAAAAACTTCCACCAGAAGCGAACGTAAGATAGGTTTTAGCTCCGATTCCGATCCGGTCAAAAATCATATGGTATGCCTGCGTCACTTTTTCATAAAATGCCTCGTGTTCTTCTTGTGTCCGAGAAAAAGAGTACAAATCTTTCATTACGAATTCGCGACCGCGCATAATCCCGCTTTTTGAGCGGAGCTCATTCCTGAATTTGGTTTGAAATTGGTACACCGAGCACGGTAGATCTTTATAAGAACTGATAAAACCCGTCATAAGCGCAGTCAGGGGTTCCTCATGGGTAAATGCAAGTCCGAGTTCGGTATCATTTTTCAGTTTCGTCTTAAACCAATTATCAACAACGTCGTCGCTCCATCGACCGGTCTTTTCCCATGTGGTTTTTTCCTGAAGTGCGGTGAGCGAAACTTCCTGCCCGCCGATCATATTCATTTCTTCACGGATTATGTGTTCGATTTTCTTCATAACACGCAATCCCAAAGGCAAAAGTGAATAAACGCCTGCCATCTCTTTATGGATAAATCCTCCCCGGATCAATAATTGTGCGTTTTTAGATACTTCTTCGGCAGGAGCTTGTTTTCGGGTCTTAGTAAAAAGATGTGACTGTCTCATAAGATTATTAATGTTGCTGTAGATGTTTTCTCGTAAAATTAGTAAGCGAAAGGTCAAAAGACACGATGACGATGCAGATGGTTCCAAAAACCAGCGTATTGAACAGACTCAACACCGATAATGATTGAAGGTATAGTCCAGCCAATGCCAGCACACTCAAAACGCATGCAGTCCTGAAGCTCATCCGCACGTGACGAAACAATGGGATATCAGAAGAACCGAACAATCGATAAATACCAAAAACCATAAGAGAAAAAGTTCCAACCAGAGCAAACAGAAGGCTCACATAAAAAAAGACAAAGCCCATCGTGCCTGTCTGAAACGGATCCACATTCATGATAACAAACGCCCATGCAACCCAGCACAACAAGGTCGAAAAAATCATGGTTCCGAGGTATTGTTTCAGGTTCATACGGTAGGGGTTAACTCAGATACAGAATATCATGAGTAATGAACCTTTGCAACCGTATTCCGCTATGCCAAATACCTGATGCGATCGACTTCAGGCTTGTCGAATTTTTCGTTTATTTTAGCGACAATTTCAAGTTGTCGAAGACGGATTTCCTGTGCAACTGCCGAGCTCGCACAGGAGACGGTAAGTGTACGATTTTTGAGGAAAAGCGGCTTGACCATGGTACCGATCGAATCGCCCAGAAGCTCATCAATCACAGTTTTCGAAATTTCAACCACTTGCGAGCTTTCAATCTGACGCTTAAGCGTACTATTGGTTGACAACTTTGAAAGCAATGAATCACCAAGTGGAGAAAAAGACATAACGCACATTAGTTTAGCCTAACTAGTGAGACTGTAACACATGGCGAGTTGAAAGTCTATAATATCTTTCAAAACTACTGCCGATATTCACAAATATTTCTAAACTCGCAATATTTGCATACAAACTGGCTTGGGGTTGCGACAAATTTTCCTTCTCTAATTTTTTCAATAGTGGTATGCAATTTTTCTTTGAGTTTTTCTACATCTTTGGGAGTTGCTTCAAAAGAAGTACGCATCCCATCGTTCACATAATAAAAGGTAAGTTTGCCTACTGGGCCAATATGTCTATATTCCGGAAGTGTTTCTGCTGCAATGTGATACAGCAATAGCTGTTGCTTATCGTCAGTATCGAGCGTTTCCTTTGAATTACCGGTTTTGTAATCAATGATCTCAAGCGATCCGTCAGCTTGCTTATCAATACGGTCGATACGCCCATTGATTACATATTCTCCTACTTTTACTTTGAACCAGCCTTCAAGCGCAACGGGTATAGTCCAGTGACCTTCTTGTGTGGTATAAAAAACTTTCAATATTTCCCTACCCTTTTCATAATATTCTTCCCGCTGCTTTTTATCCTTATACCAGTCACTGATCCATGATTCATCATACATTTTATACAGTTCATCCAGTGTCGGAACTTTGACATCACTATTGTTCTGTTCGGTTGCAGGTGCAGCAATATCAAACAAAGACACTTGTGTCACCTGGTTCAATTCTTGTACCCGAGTATAAAATTTTTGCATGGTGGCGTGAATGCTATTTCCAAAACTAAAACTTGCAGTTCCTTTGGACTGAATTTTTAGTACATGTGCAAGCTTGTACTGATAGGGACATTTGAGAAAACTAATAATTTGCGAATGGGAGAATTTTTTTGGTATATCGTATACCACCTCTACGTTTTTTGGTTGAGGTATTTTTTTGTATGTAGTCAAATCATTCGTACTCTGCGCGCTTGCCTCACCTCCTGTATACCCAATTTCATCCAAAAATCTACTTACCTTTTTCTTTCGTTTTCGATCATCTCCATAATAATTCGCACTTGAAAAATATAATTGTTCTTTTGCACGTGTAACCCCTACATAAAATAATCTTCGTTCTTCCTCGATATGAAAATCTGCATTATCAGACAAGTGTTCGTAAATAAGTTCGGATGGTAATTCAATCCCCGATGAACGCGCACGTGTGGGGAAACGATCTTCCACACAGTTCACCATGAAGACAAACTTATATTCTAGTCCTTTTGATGCATGGATAGTCATCACATTGACTGATTCACTTGTCTCCCGTGGCTGGAATATTTTTCCCTGATCACCTGATTCGAGTATAAAATCGAAATGTTCCACAAATCCAAGCACATTCGCACCTGGAGTTATTTCCTGATAACTCCTAATAAGGTCAAAAAATTGATTTAAGTAATGAATTTGACGAGTAATTTCAGTGTCTCCTTCAATTTCTTTGTGTGTGAGATATTTAAGATACCCACTTTGCTCCATAAAATTATAGAGGACTGCCGTCGGTTTTTCGTGTTTTGCAACCTCAATCCCTTTTTTTACACTTGAAATTAATGTATCCAAATGAACAATACTTGCGTCACTTACATACAATTCTTTTGCGTGACTGAGTGCCTCAAAATAACTTATTGTTTTGCGTTTTGCCCCCGAAACTATTTTCTGCACATCAGTACTATCAACTGAAATACACGGGATACGCATCAGTCGATACCATGAATCATCTTCGTACTGTCTCGCAACAATTCGAAGGAATGCAAGTACATCAAGTACTACTGGCTGACGATAGAGCCCGCCCGATGCCAAGAATTCATAAGGAATTCCATGTGTCTCAAGCATATTAAGGAATGGTTTTGCATGGCCATTTGCCCGAACAAGTATGGCAAAATCATCCCAAGTTGCATTAGAGTTTTCTGTTTTAAGTTCCTGTATTTTTTTTATAACAGCAAATACTTCTGCGTCTAGAGTTTCAGTGTGAATATGCTCGATGACACATTTTTCGACTTTTCCCTTTGCAACAAGTTTTTTATCAATTGATAATTTTGCTTCAAGTCGATCCGGATTATTGAACACGATTGATTGGTATGCAAGGTCAAGAATTTCCTGGCCTGAACGATAATTCTCAGTCAACACGACTTCACTCGCCTTTGGGAAATCCTCTTTGAAACGCAAGATAATCGATACATTCGATCCGCGAAATGAATAAATGGACTGATCATCATCACCTACGACTGTTAATTGGGATTTTTCAGCGAGAAGTCTGACTAATTCGTATTGCGCATAATTCACATCCTGAAATTCATCGACAAGTACATGCGTGAATTGCACCTGCATCGCTTTCAAAATATTTGGACGTTCTTTCAAAAGTTTTACCGAATAATAAATCAAGTCACCAAAATCAAGTGCATTATTCTCCAAAATTAATCTGTTGTACGTATGATATGCATTCGCAATTTCAATCAATCGATTTTTCTCCTGCACCTCGGCATCATCTTTATCCAGAATCAAACCTTCGACGTGATCAAGATAGTTTTGTGCTGAGATAAGCTCATCTTTTGCTTTGGAAAAATGGTCGAGCAGTGTGTGAATATTGGAATTCGGATTTCCCAGTGGTCGATAGTAATCAAGATTGAAGTCATAGATGTGATCCCGAACCAGGAGCCATGCATCTGTATCAGTTATCAATCGGAAATTTTTGGGTAGTCCAATTTCAAAACCAAATTTTTCAAGCAATCGCTGGCAGAAAGTGTGGAAAGTAGAGATCTGGAGTTCGGTATACCCGAGCTCAATCTCCTCGTCTACCCGCTCCTGCATTTCATTGGCTGCTTTTTCGGTGAACGTCAGAGCGAGAATATTTTCCGGCTGAGCGATACCTTTCTCGAGCAGATGAGAAATTTTCTTGGTAATCACGGTCGTCTTCCCTGTGCCTGCTCCCGCAACAATAAGCAAAGGACCGTCGACATATTCGACCGCCCTTTGTTGTGCTGCATTTAAGTTGTGTTCAGACATACCCGTGTAACACTGACTTACATTACAGGTTTAATAACAGTGTCTGGCACGGTTTTGGTTCGTTCTGGGGACTCAAGCTGAAAACATTGTTTACCTGAACTATGTACATATGAGAATAATTCAGGTCCAGGCATTCCACCTTTATACTCTGTCTCAATGCCAAAATTTGCACACAATTCATATGTCCGCTCTCCGGTCGTTCTATATTCGTACATTACTCCAGTCTCAGGATCAGTAAGCACTGCATTTGCATAATATGGGGCTACATTTACCATATAAAGTGAGACAGGGAGGG
>CAZNAO010000022.1:0-15101 GCA_964571295.1 uncultured Gammaproteobacteria bacterium
TTGCTTTTTTCTCAAAAATAGGTATACTACCCCTACTATTCAACACTAGTATTTTGTAGTCCATATGGTTGAAATCAATCAGAATTTTCAGTCCCCTGAAAATTTTAATGATGACGTGCATGAGAAGGGGTTATTGAGTAAAGTCGCCTTATTTTTTCTTGAAATCATCAAGATTTCGATTTTGGCCGGCATCACGATCGGATTGGTTCGGTATTTTCTTTTTAAGCCTTTTTATGTCAAAGGTCAGTCGATGGAACCCACCTTTCATGAAAAAGATTATCTGATTATTGATGAGATTACCTACCGCATGCGTATTCCTGAACGCGGAGAAGTGGTTGTCTTCAAATCTCCTATTAACGCCGATTATTACCTCAAACGTATTATCGCTCTCCCGGGTGAGCGGGTAAAAGTCGAGAATAATAAAGTGATTATCTATAACGAGGAGAATCCTCGTGGATGGGTATTGCCTGAAGCATACCTTACTGAAGAAACTCCAGGATCCCTTTCAGCAACGCTCGGATCTGATGAATATTTTGTATTAGGCGACAATCGGGATGCCAGTTTTGACTCCCGCCGATTCGGTGCCATAAAGAAAGAGAACATCGTCGGGCGTGTGTGGTTTCGTGGGTGGCCATTTAATCGTATCTCAACATTTGAACACCCTACCTATACTTCTGAATCCACTTCCACTCAATCCTAGTTTTTAATCATTGCATTGTATGACTCCTAAAAAAGGTATCAAGAAAAACACTTCTTCACGAACAAAAGCAAAAGTTATTTCCAAATCATCTCGAGGTTCTGTTGCAAAAAAAACTGTCTCTGCTCCCAAAGTAAAAGAAGAAGGAAAGGAAGTGCAAAAGAATACGCCGTATACAACTCTTCGGGGAATGAAAGATGTTTTCGGGAAGGAAGGGCGTATGTTCCAAAACGTGTATCACACTGCAGAATCCATTGCCCGAGCGTACGGATTTTCATATATTGAAACTCCGATTGTCGAACAAACGTCACTGTTCATCCGTTCAATCGGAAAGGGGACGGATGTTGTGGATAAGGAGATGTATGTGTTTGATGATAAAGATGGTGCCAAGGTTTGTCTTCGTCCCGAGGGAACCGCACCGATTGCTCGTGTATATATTAATCATGGCATGCAGACATTGCCCCAGCCGGTAAAGTTGTGGTCATGGGGACCGATGTTTCGCCATGATCGTCCTCAGGCAGGACGATATCGTATGTTCCACCAGTTTAGCTGCGAAACTCTTGGTGAACACTCACCGGTAGTTGATGCTGAACTCATTTCAGTAGCCTATAACACGCTTCGTGATCTTGGAATTGATGCCTCGGTCAGGATTAATAGTATCGGAACTCCGGAGGATCGGGAAAACTATCTGGTGGAATTGGTCGGTTATTTGCGGAGTAAGCGGAGCTATCTGAGTGAAGAGTCAAAAAAACGCTTACTCAAGAATCCACTACGTATTCTTGATTCAAAAGATGAACAGGATCGAGCAATCGTTGAAGAGGCTCCGCAAATCGTGGACTGGCTTTCTGAGGCTTCTAAAAAGTTTTTTATGTCAGTGCTTGAGTATCTTGACGAGGTTGAAATTCCATATGTACTTACTCCAACCCTGGTCCGCGGACTCGACTACTACACTGATACGGTATTTGAGTTCGTAGAAGATGGAGTTCCTGAGACACAACAGGGATCACTAGGTGGAGGTGGGCGCTACAATGGATTGATTGCTCAGCTTGGTGGGCAACCTACTCCTGCTGCTGGATTCTCTCTTGGTGTTGAACGCATATTGCTTTCACTCAAACGAAAAGAAGAGGAAGCTCGAAAGAATGGTACTTATGTGGATACGAGTGAGCGTCAGCAGGTTTTCTTTGCTCAGCTTGGGGAACAAGCTCGGAAACGCGCGCTTTTGCTTATTGAGAAGCTTCGTCGTGCAGGTATTCAGGTGTCACACAATCTTGCAAAATCTTCAATTAAAGCTCAGCTTGAACTTGCGAATAAAGTTGGTGCAACCCACACGCTTATCTTGGGACAGAAAGAGGTCCAGGATGGTACTATTATTACCCGAAATATGGAATCGGGTATTCAAGAAATCGTAGACCAGAAAAAGATTGACTCAGTCGTGAAGAGGCTTTTGGGGATATAATTTGACTTTTTTAATTTTTTTGTGTACACTCAGCTAAAGGATTTATTATTAATCACCTCGGGAGGTGAATACCTGTGTCAGAATTAAAACGCAAAAAGAATGAATCTTTTGAAGGATTCATGCGCCGCGTCAAACAGCAGTGGCAACGCTCAGGGAAATTGCTCGAAGCACGAAAGAAACAATATTTTGTGCCAAAGAAAAGCGATAACGTGAAGCGTACACAAGCGGTTACCTACGCCAAAAAGCAAGCAAAAACCGAATACTTGCGCAAAACCGGCAAATTACCGCAAGAAGAATTGAATAAATTGAACAAACGAACATCAAAACGCTAATTTTTTGTATGTCAGTTATTCAGACATTACAACAGGATCAACTTCAGGCGCGTAAAGAAAAAAATCACACAGCGCTTGGAACCATCCAGATGCTCTTATCGCAGATTAAGAATGAGGAAATCAATCTTATGAAGCGAGACGGCTTGACTGATGAGGAAATATTCTCGGTCATGCGCAGGTTTATCAAGCAGCAGAAAGATGCTATTCTCGATTTTCAAAAAGCGGGTAGAGATGAACTTACCCGTGCCGCTGAGGCTGAAATTACTCTGGTGAGCCGGTATCTACCGCAGCTCATGAGCGAGTCAGAAGTTGAGATTATTGTAAAAAAAATAATTGACGAAACACAGGCTACCAGTCAAAAAGATTTCGGACGTGTGATGGGACTGGCGGTCAAACAGGTTGCTGGACGCGCTGATGGAGTCCTCGTGCAATCGGTTGTAAAGAAATTGTTGCCATCAGCTTAATTCACTTGTGAGTTATTCGGTTTTCCCATGCTCCCGAAGACTCGATCACAAGCTATATACACACAAGCTACTATGCGGATTCGTCGTATGGTTGCTTTTGTGTTTTTGGCTGCTTCTATATTTTTTGGACATGGCATTATAGTACAGGCTCAGGATGATTTCGGGGTCACTGAAGTGGGGGAGAATATCAATATTCCTGCGAGCCCTAATGCTGATTTGCGTGTACTCATCGTACGGATTATCAATTTCTTTTTAGGCTTTTTGGGGCTTGTCGCAGTGTGTATCGTATTGTATGCCGGTTTTCTCTGGATGACCTCTCGGGGTAATGAGGAGCAAGTCGCCACTGCAAAAAAAATGTTGATTAATGGTGTTATCGGACTCATTATTGTGATGTCGGCTTTTGCAATTACCAGTTTTATTCTGCGCGCATTGACTGGAACGCAGAGTAATGGAGATGTGTCGACTGGAGATGCGCCACCAACAATACATACCTATGCCTTTAGTGGTGCTCTCGGAAGAAGTGTTCGAGATCATTATCCGCTTCGTAATCAACATGATGTTGCACGAAATACGAGTATTGTTGTTACGTTTGGATTACCAATTAATTCGCTCAGTATTATCGATAATTCCAATCGTACGTGTTGGAACACTGAATTCACCGGACCCACGACCACGTGTGTTGATCTGACAAATAATCCGGTGACTGATGCAACTCCAGTCGAGCAGATCGCGAGTCCGTATCTTGGCGATTGTTTTGATTTTAATCAAGATGGGGTTACGGATATCAAAACTTCAGAATGTGACCAATTGAAGACTGCTGTCGTTACGATTGATGAGGAAGCGCGGTTCGCATCAAGCACGGTTGAAACCCTTGGCGTACCTGCTGCGGCACTCGCGACCTATACCGCTTCAGGTACTGCTTTTTCATTTGTATTCAAACCACACCAGTATCTCGGTTCCCCGACCGATGATATTGCATATCGAGTGCGTCTTGGTACCAGCATTTTGCGGTCTGACCAGCCAGGTGAAAGTATATTCAGTAATGGAGTTCCGTATGTATGGAATTTCACCACCGGGAATTTTATTGATGTGGATCCGCCAACTGTTGTTGACGTGTATCCCAAAGTAAACGCTACTACTTCTCGAAATACGATAGTGCAAATTACGTTCAGCGAGCCTATTGACCCGACCATCGTTGAATCAGTGGTGACCGAGCAGACGCTCTCAACATTTACTCCTGTAAATCAGGTCTTTGCTGAGAATAGAGTCTCTCCTCCGGGATCATGGAGGTTGTCAAATGGATACCGAACGCTTGAATTTATCCCTGGAGAAGCGTGTGGAACCAACAGTTGTGGTGAGCAGATGTTCTGTCTCCCCGTCTCATGTCAGGGTACGGCATGTGTCAATCCATATGAAGTACTTCTTCGAACCGCAGTACCGACCAATAATAGTGAAGCACCGTTTGAGGCAGTACCTTTTTCCGGAATCTACGATCTCGCGTTTAATGGGCTTGATAATACTGTTGATAACGCCATTTCGAATCGTCTTACTCGTCCTGACCCGAATATTTCCCCCATCATTCTTAATTCTGAGAAAACACCTGATAACTATGCGTGGGGTTTTTTGGTTGCAAATACGATTGATCGAAGCGTACCGTATGTACAGGAAATTACTCCCGGTGCAGGGACTGAAGATATTCCGGGAGATGCACCAATACACATCACCTTTAGTAAACGTATGATTTCTAACAGCATCTCGGGATATGGTTCTACTCTGGGAATTTCTCTTGATGAGTATCCTGCAGGTGTATGTGCTGATGCGGCTATTGATACTCTTGGGGATGGGCCAAATAAATGTGCTCCTACAGATAGGCTCGAACCGATCGCCTACTGGCTTAATTCTGAGTTCGGACCTTCTTCGACGGTCACACATATCAGGCATCGTGAATTTGGGCCCAACAATTTGGATTTATATTATATGCCCGCAATTCCAAGCACGGTCAAGAGTGTTAATCAAAATTGTCTATATCCCGGGCGCGGACCGTCAGCTAATATATTGAACACTCCTGAAACCTCATCTACATGTACTGCTGTCTTTGATACTGAAGGGAATTTTGTTGAAGGTGAGGGATGTGCTGAAGTCAGTTCGGATAATCCTGATATGGATACTGCATGCGTCTATGATCCGACTGCACTAGATCAGACAGCTCCAAATATTGCTGAATGTATCAGCACTCTTCATTCACGAAGTCCTTCACCCTACTCAACTCCCTAATGTATGAAACGTTTCCTACTTTATTTCAGTGTATTATTTGTTTGTGCTATTGGTGTATACGGTGGTATTTTTGATTACGTACCGACTACAGTGTATGCGCAAGTAGGGGATGACTATGGACTTCAGCCGGTTGCTGAGACGATTTCTATTCCTTCAGAAAATAATACAGACTTACGGGTGACTATTGTCCGAATCATCAATATTTTTCTCGGTTTTCTTGGTGTAATTGCTGTGTGCATTATCCTCTATGCAGGATATGTCTGGATGACTGCAGGGGGGAATGAAGAGAAGGTTGCTACCGCAAAGAAATTATTGATCAATGCAGTGATCGGTCTTGCTATTATTTTATCTTCTTTTGCCATCACTTCGTTTATATTGAATCGACTGCAGGGAGCGATTGATGGTACTGGAGGTAATTCCAATCCTACTGGTCCGGGTACAGGGTGCCAGGATCCGCTTGGGTGTTTTCCCCCGGATCAAGCATGTGTTGAAGCAAATTTTGTCGTTAAAAGCATCAGTCCTCACACCCCGACTTCTGAGGATGTGACCGGCATGAATAATACGATTGTTCGTGTTCTTTTCAGTAGTCCGGTCGCTGCCGAAGCGAATCAGATATTTAGAGTTTTGAGAGAGAGCGAGCTCGGAACGACAGATGTTAGCAATGAGTTTACATTTGCATTTGATGAGGATGAAAGTCTGGTCGAAGCGACCCCTATTGAGGGAATTGTTCCTGCTGGAAACTACACTGTTGAAGTTCAGGAAGGATTACGTGATCGATCAGGCCGTGAGCTTACGACTGAAACAACATGCGGAACCTTTGCTAAAACTGGACAATTCAGAACCGGAAATCAACCTGTTGTAGACACGACCTTTACCGGACTTGACCCTGTGTCTATCAATGGATATAGCGGAGATGGTGTTAATGCCGTCATTCTTGGAAGAACCTATTCACTCCGTACAGTTCTTCGGGATGATCATGGAAATTCATATGTGACCATTCGTGTGTATAAAGAAGGGGACAGTGCAAACGTTGTTGAATTTTATCTTGACGGTCCTCGGCTCAGTTTGGGTTCTTCTGCTCCATTTGGAGTAGTGCGCGGATTTACGATACTTGAAAATCGTTTTGAGATCGGACCTACGTACGTCGCGGAAGTTACTGCTCATGATATTGATAACAATATTACTACTGATACAGTGCGATTCAGAGTTGTTCCTCCGAGTTGTCTTAATGGTCAGCTTGATTCCGATGAGACTGATATTGATCAAGGTGGACAATGTGGGGGAGGTGAAGGGAATACGTGCTCTACTCAGAGCGATTGTTCATACTGGCTCAAATGTTTGGATGAGAGTAATAATCTCTGTAATGGAGCATATTCATGTATGTGCAAACCAAGTCCGTATATCGCACGTGTGGAATATATGGATGGAGCACCAGGTAATTTTATTACGATTACTGGTCGGAATTTTGGCAATATTCCGGGTACGGTTGCGTTTAATTATGACGTGAATCAGAATGGCGTTATTGAGCCTGGTGAAAGTATCGGATCCGCACTTGCGCAATGTCGTGAAGGTTCGAATTGGAATGATTCGTGGATCATTGCCGAGGTGCCGCAGCAATTGGCAGACTCTTCAGTTTCCCCATCAGTTTCTGTTACTAATCTTGCACTAGGTGGAGGAGAATCGACTGGTATCTCAACTATTCCCTCGCTTGCGGCAGGGAACATATTGAATATCGGTTTTGAAGAGACTGAAGGCGCGGTTGTCGAAGATCGGAGTCCTTCCCAATGGAGTGTTACACTCAATCATGATGTTCAACTGAACGGAAGTGGTCGGGCTGGACGGGGTATCGTTTTTCCGAGTGATGCCGACACGACTACTGAAATCGCTGATTTTTCAGGGTATCTTCGTGTGCAGTCAACTGCATTTGATCTGGTCAACGGAAGTGCTTTTGTATGGATCAAGAAGAATCGTCCGCTTGGCTATGTGGATGCTATTTTAACCAGAGTTTTTTCATGGGGGATGTATATTGAACCTAATGGTATGCTTTCGATGGCTCATTGGCCTCAAGGTAATCCAGAAACCATACGACCTGTCACCATTGATGTTGCGGATAACCAATGGCATTTAGTTGGGGTTACCTTTGAACGAGGGGTTCAGAACGGAACTCATTTCTATGTGGATGGAAAATTAGTTTTTACCACCACTACTAATTCAGCAGGCGGTGGGAGTCAACCCCTTATTATTGGTGCGGGAAATGATGGAAATACTCAATTTTACTCAGGGGCGATGGATGAAGTTACGGTATGGAATCGAGCATTGTCCGCTCTTGAGGTTGAACAGCTGTATCGACTTACTACCGTATCTAAATTTACTGATTATACTAATGACCAATTTGGTCCTAATCTCGGACTGTTTACTTACAATACTACTCAGCGACCTAATCTGTGTTCGGTTACCGTCGCTGCTGACCGCGTTATCACGCTTGATGATGGAAGTGTGATAACCTCTACCCAAGGTTCGACAGCTGCTCCCCAAGGTACGACACTTGCGCTTGAAGGAACGGGTTTTGGAAATGATCGTGGAGGCGCTCTATTTGGCCAGCAGGCAGCTCCCGTTTCATCATGGACCGGGGAACTGGTTTCCGCTGATGTTCCTTTTGGAGTTGAGGATCGGGTTTCAGTCTATGTTGCTGCCAGTCAGGGTGAGCGTAGTAACCCGGTACCTTTTACGGTAACCGCGTTGGATGATTTATTTCCGCCCACCATCTCGAAAATCGAACCTGCCACCACCACCAAAGGGAGTTTCATTACCATTACCGGAGACCGTTTTGGTAATGATGGATCGGTTTATTTTACACCAAACGCAAACACAACCTGCCCCGGAAGTGGTTGTATTCTCGCGGGAGATCTTCCACTCGCATGTGGAGATGTGTGGAGTAACACTCGTATAATCGCACGGGTTCCGACCGGTGAAGAGTTTGTGCTTGGAAGATATTTTGTAATCGTGAAACGGGGCGACGGAATCAATACGCTTGCAAGCTCTGGAAATGATTTCGTCGATGTTGTTTCAGGTGCGCCTGCTCCGGGTATTTGTCGTATTGATCCCACACGCGGTTTTGCACCCCTGTTCGACACCTCAAAACCGTTGACCATTGTAGGCGAGAATTTTGTTGCAGGTTCAAGTGCTGATCCTATCGTACGATTCTGGTATCCTCTTGCCGACCCTGCACAGGCTACCACATGGCTTTCTCTTCGACATGCAGAAACTTATGGAGGTGCATCAATTGTAAGTGTCGCTGGAAATGGGCAGGAAATTAAAACTACTATTCCGTATGATCCGGGATCTGGCTACTCAATGGTAACTGGTCCTATCAAAGTTGAGAATGAAGCTGGGTTGATCAGTAATGGTGTTGATTACACGGTCAACGACTGTCGCGAAGATGCTGGAGATAAGCCAGGATTCCACTGTTGTACCGAAGGACCTGACCAGGGGCGCTGGAAACATGCAAATTTTGCGTGCCAAGGTGTACCTCGTGAAGCAGGGTATGTGTGGAGATTCACTACTGGGAAAATGCCACGAACGTTTGAAGTTGTTGAATCGTGTAAGGCAGGTGCCATGCCATCACCCAGCCCATCAACTCTTTGGCCTGAAGGAAAAAATCAGTGTGTTAATGCTCAATTACAAGTTCGTTTCAATCTACCTCTTGACCCGAGTACCATTTCTGCTACGGGTCTTGCTGGGGGAGAACCTCGTAATGTTTCTATTCTTACGTGTGGTGGGGATGATAATGAGATAAATTGCAATACTTCTTTATCCGATGTTACGGATCAATTTGTTGTGTCTGAATTTGTGGGTGAGAAAGGGGTGGTGTTTGGTCTGAAACAACAAGGACAAACCTTACTGCCTAATACGTGGTATCGTGTCGCATTGTCTTCTCAGATTACGTCACTTCGGGCAATTGCCCAAAGCGGACTTCCTGGTTCCAGTCATGATCCGCTTGAATCGACTAAACCTTGTGAATTGGGAGGAGGTAATGAGGCGGCATATTGCTTTGATTTTAGGACTGGTTCAGGAGATTTTATCTGTACATTAGCTGATGCAGTACTTGAGCCTGCCGAATATACTACTAATTTACTTGGAATCGTTCAGGATTCGCGGTATGGGTTGAATCAAGATCTTAATTATGTGTTTAGTATCGCTGCGGTGACCCCTTTGACATATGGTGTTAACGGTATAAGTAATCTTGCGTGCACCTCTATTAATGTACAGGATAAACCATGGGTATGGGGACCATCAGCAGGTGCTCCGGCTACTGCAGCGCATAAGCCTGGTGAACCTTCTTCTCATGGGTATGCGACTGCGTGGGAAAGTAATACAGTTGGTTCAGAAATTGATGCTCGTATTACTGAACAGAATAATGTGATTATTGCGACGAGTACTCTTATTATTGATCTTGGCAATCCATATGCAAAAAATGTCTGGCCGCTTTGTCTTGAGGCTTGTGTGAATGCGGAAATTGGTATTGAGTTTAGTCAGTTCATGAATGTGGGTGATTTTACTCCAACCAATATTACACTTCGGAAGTGCGCAGATGAAAGTTGTGCCTCTGCTTCCCTTGGTTCGCCAATCCAACTCGATTTCAATTCTGGTTTCCAGACTCCGTCTTTTTTCCGCGTATATCCGCTTACTCCGCTCGAGTCGAATAGTTGGTATCTGGTCCAGATGGGTGATGGAATCCGTTCAATTGGCGGAGTTGTCAGTTCTACTAATGGATCGGTCGATGTGCGGCTCGGTACCAGTGCCCCAGGGAAAGAGTGGAAATTTAGAACCAAAAATTCTGCACAGTTATGTCTTGCAGACAGTGTACGTGTGCAGCCTGATCCATTTACCTCAACCTTTATTGGAGAGGCGAAGATTTATCGCGCGTACCCAATCGGTTCACCGGATTCGTGCAGCCCTTATGGACAAGTACTTAACCCGTGGCAATTTGGTTGGGATTGGTCAGTTGCAAATCAAAGTGTCGCAAAAGTGAGTGATTTTAGTTTTTCAGGAAGTCCAAAAAATACGTGTACGATCGGCTGTACTCCTGCGGGAAGTGACGTTGCGCGCACGATCGCACCATATCCAATTTGTGGAAATGGTATCGTTGAGGCTGGTGAAGATTGTGATATTGCGAGCGTGGGAGAATTTCCTGGTATCAGCTGTACATTCAACTGTCTTCGTCCTGGCAACAGTGATGCAGGGGTAGGAGTAAATCAATGCGGAAACGGTGTTATCGATCGCTTGGTTGGCGAAGAGTGTGATCCTGCGAGTGCCCCTCAGGGATTAAGCGATTTTTGTTCCAATACCTGCCTCTATACTGGTTCTTCTCAGGAATTGACTGAAAATACCGTCATTCCTGTATGTATGAGTGGTGAAGTACGGTATGGAGAAGACTGTGAAATTGACACCCCCAATGGTACGCAATATTGTTCTGCACAGTGCCTTAATAAAGGTACACCGCTTTCACAACAATGGTGTGACGGATATGTGTCGGATCCGAACAATATACGTTATCAACAGGTGAATCGTGAGCAGGTGGTGGCGGTATGCGGGACCGCAGTTAGTGTGTGCGGAAACGGGGTCGTGGAACAGGGGGAAGAGTGTGAACAGGATGTAAATGGACGCGATACCTGCTCTGATCGATGCTTGGTACAGAACGCATGTGATACTCCGGCAGCACAGTGTGAACTTGGCACGCCCGGTTGTCTTTCTGACTGTACGCTTGCGGGTTCGTCGGTAACGTACTCAGATCCCTCAGTATGTGCCGACGGTGTGACTGGAATCGGCGAATATCGCAATCTTGAAAATGAAGTACTTTCATGTGAGGCCGCCCCAGATGACCGCAGCACTATTTTGGGCGGCAATCCGGTACAGGTGGTAACTTCCGTTGGTGGAGCAGTTGATACGGGTACCGCAACTATCGGACTTCTTGAGACTGAAGTAGTGGTAGAAACATCAAAATTTTTAGATGTCACCAATAGTGGTACTACGGATATCACACCGGTTTCTGGTAATGGTGATTATTATCTTCGTTGTGGATATACAGAATATTCAGAATCCATTGAGGGTGTCTTTAATAATTGTCCTGTTAATTCGAATAATACTCTCGGTGTCGGGCGTAACTCATGCTGCATGGAGCGTCCGATTCGTATTGCTGAGTACCCAGTTGCGAATGCTGGTATCGCTGCTGGGACCGCACCGGTATGCCGCAATACGTATATTGAAGTTACCTTCAACCAGAATATTCCGGTTGAATATGTCCAGGATAATATCGAGTTGGTTCAAAGTTATCCTCGAGGATACGCGTGTTCTTCTCATGGTGGTTCTGATGTGACAGATGCTATGAATAATCTACTGAGTCTCGATACTGGTGCACCGCAGACTTTATGGGGCAAGGTCTGGAATCATGTGAAGAATTTCTTCGCTCGATTGGCTCGAATTACGGTGTTTGCTTCTGAACCGAATCAACCGATTACTGCAGATCTGACATGGTGTACCGCGAACATTCCTCTTGAGGTCAAAACTTCATACATAACGAATACGAGCGGAGCGGTCGCTCAGACTCGAGTGTCGCTCTACCCAACCAAATTGCTTGATAGCGAACGATACGTTTCAGTCATTCTTCGTGGCGGGGCAGAGGGGATCCGCAACTCCCTTGGAGTTAGTATCAAGTCGCCTTTTGATTCCGCGCTGTCAGATCAATGGGTATTTAGAACGAGTAATCAGATCTGTAAAATCGCACAAGTAGATGTTGTGCCTGCTCAGAGTCTTTATACTGTTCCTAACAGTTCAAAAGATTTTGTTGCGTATGCGGTCTCCACATTTCAGGATCAACGAATTGTTTCCATACCGGGTTCATATGAGTGGGAATGGAGTTGGGGGCCTGCCAATGACCAGTTATTTGCTATTCCTGGTGTCACGACTTCATATAATCAAATTACGTCAAAAGGATTCAAAGGGCATACTGATGGTGTTGTCTCTGCTCGTGTTACTCTTGATACTTCAACTGAAAATAATCAACAAGGGCGCACCTATTCGTCGGTATTCAGTCTTGATGCTCTTTTTTGTCAGCGACCATGGCCAGGTGGGAATGTATTGCTTTCTGAGGATGTCGCGTTGGTCGACACGATATTTGAGGATATGAAATATCATTTTTCACTCTCTTATTGTGCTGACAATGGGAATGCTACTACCATTGCAGACGATCTGCCATTCTTTAATTCTATTGAAGTGATTACTGATCCTGCTGAATTAGGAGTGGTATCAGTAGATGATTTACCTGATGCGCTTCGACGATATTTGTTATTTTCAAATACGACTGATGATGCGATCGGTATTCAGATTTTTGCAAATCCAGTGAAATTCGATGGATCACGGAAAACCATTGAAGAATGGTATACCGAGCGATTCGGAGATGCCTCACAGATGACCAAAACAACCATCGGTGGATATGAATCACTTATGAACCAAACGAGTGTGTATGTGAATGCGTATAATATCGACGGTGATGCTATCTATAACAATATCTATTTGTTCACTATTGACGCTAATGCAGGCACCGATACTCATACAGTGTTTGATCAGCTCATTAATTCTCTTATGTTTAATACCAATCTTACCAATTTTGGTCGGTGTCTAAAGGAAGGCGAGCAATACACGGTGCGGGACACTCCTGAGGCAATAACTGGCATTGCCTGTACGACTGACTTCGATTGCCGTGAGACGAGTGGCTACCCCAAGACTGGTACGAATGGTATCTGCTCGAATGCGGCGGATAAATTTATGAGAGATATACAGCGGCTGGAACAATTGCAGTCTACCCAAGAACAAACGGATCAACAGTTCGATTAATATGTGTTATACTACTGACATAGTTTGATTATCAGTCTCTATGGCCCATCGTTTACACTTGTCTTTCTTCTATGCATTTTTTGTTGTTGCATTCTTGGTACCTCTAAACGTTTTTGCGCAAAATGTTGATTCCGGACTTAACTTTTCAAGTGGTAGTTACATTCCCGGATATACGAATTCAAAATGGCCGTCATGGGGGAAATTGGGAAGTATTATCGGCGGAGCGCCGATTGATCCTGTCAATCGCTGGGCTGGATGTGATGGATATGATGATGCTACTTGCTGGAGTGTGGTTTCGACTACATTCAAATGTCCAGTGTTTGCACAGATGTATGAGTATTCCTATGTGACTTCTACACAGTCGTATCAATATCATGTACCGTTTGAATTTATCCGGCCGACTGATGGAGCATTTATCTCACAGTATGCTCGTCTCAACAATCTCAGTTTTAATCGCTTTTGCGTTCCTGACACGACGATTAGCCCTGTTGGAGGTCAGTGCGGAGACGGTAATATTAATATTGGGGAACAGTGTGATCCGCCAGGAAGAAGTAGGGTTGTTTCAGTTGGAGCTGACGGTCAGCAGTGTGCTCTTGGATCATATGCGACCGTAACCTGTAACAGTTCGTGTCAGTACAGCTATACGAGTTCATGTACGGCGCAAGCGCAGGCCTGTGGGAATGGTATTGTGGAGGGTAATGAGCAGTGTGATGCTGGCGTACGCAATGGACAATATGGAAGCAAGTGTACGAATAGTTGTACTGCAGCGACGGCCGCAGATGGGGGGCAATATTGTGGAAATGGTTTACTTGATCGTACCGCAAGCAATGCACCACTTGAATTCTGCGAAGAGGTGGACGGTGCGTGTGTACATTTAAACGATAATGGAGAAATTATCAAGTCGAATGTTCATATTCTTCTCGACCGATCTGGTTCGATGATTCTCAATCAGGTTTCAGGTACTGGAAAAAATAGATGGGTCAATGCAAAAGATGGTCTCACCACTATCTTCAATGATCTTTTGCCACGGGTGAATTTTTCATTGAGTGTGTTCCCTAGCTCGACCACCGCTGATCCGTGTTATCGAAACTTAGGTCAAATTACTGCTGCTAATTCAGCGACCATTCTCAACAATCTGACCCCGATCGCGGGTATTCCTACGCCGACACGGTGTGCGCTTCAGCAGATTCTTGCACAGAAAGATACGATTTTTGGGACTAACGATTCAGTTCCAAAAAAGTTGGTATTGATTACTGATGGAACTCCCTCTGATGCAAATGACGTTCAGACTGCAGATGTCATCAAGCAGCTCAACGATAGTCATATTTCAACGTATGTGATTGGTTTTACCGGCGTACCTTCATCGACTTTGAACACCTTTGCATCAGCGGGCGGTACTTCAAATCCGTTGTCTTTGGCAGGTGACCTTTTTTTTAGAGCAGATAGAGCGAGCGAGTTTGTCAGTGCATTCGGAGAAATTCTTGGCTGTTTTGAATATAGTCAGTACAAACAGAATTCGTGCGCATGGAATTGCCAAGATTATGGAGCGTACTGTGGTGATAGTGTTGTACAGGTGCAGTATGGAGAACAGTGCGACCTTGGGACTCAGAATGGGGGGGCAGGGTGTACGGCGTATTGTAAACTTCCCGCGAGTAGTAGTACTGCCGCAATCTGTGGAAATAGGGTAGTCGAGACGGGGGAACAATGCGATGATGGAAATACTGCCAATGGTGATGGATGTTCTTCACAGTGCAGGTATGAAACAGTGGCTGCATCGTGTGGGAATGGGCCACAAAGTGATGATCCTGAATCTGGACTACCCGCCCTTGATCCTGGAGAAGAGTGTGACCTTGGTAGTGAGAATGGAATTGTATGTACCCCGGGATATGATACGTCGTGTACGTACTGCAGTAACACGTGTAAAAATATCACACTTGAAGCAACTGCATATTGTGGGAATGGAAGGATAGATCAGATTAGTCCAG
>CAZNAO010000023.1:0-13893 GCA_964571295.1 uncultured Gammaproteobacteria bacterium
GAGAACATCAAGCCATGAATATCGCACCCTGTATTCTGGTCGCTTGGGAATTAGGTCTTAGCACTGCTCAAATTATTGAAGCAGTCAACGGAGTGATCCAGCCGGATCAGTCGATAAAAATGTATACTTTTGGAAAAGCCACGGTAATTGATGACAGCTACAATTCGAATCCGACAGGTTTTAAAGCTGCGCTGGAGCTTTTCAGTTCATTCCCTTCGAGTCGTCATCGCGTCGTAATCACCCGTGGTATGCATGAGCTCGGTCAGGAAAGTTCGGAATTGCATGAGCGGATCGGGAATGAAATATCTTTTTTTGCAGATGAACTCGTAATAATCACCCCTGATTTTGCCGATGATATCAAGCGCGGAATACTCGAAAAATATCAAACCAATGTAAAAGAGATTTTCGACCCAGAAGAACTCCGTGCATATGTTGAAGGATTGAAAGAAACTGATGCGGTTATACTTTTTGAGAACAGGATACCAAATACCGTACGGAATTTGTATCTTTAATCCTTATAATTTTGGCCTTCAGTCATGTTATGATTTTTACAGGTTTTCAACCTAATGCTTCCCGAAAAGACATACGCACCGCACTTGCGTATTTATTATTGCCGTGGAAATGGAAAAAAATGATCAAAGGGGAATACGAGCAAAAAGCGCACCGGATGATCAGAAAATATTTTTCAGTTGATCATCTCTATCTATTTGACAGTGGACGAAGTGCTCTCGAAGTCGCATTACGCGCAGTCAATGTTGGAGAAGGGGATGAAGTCATCGTGCAGGCATACACCTGCGTTGTCGTGAGTAACGCAATCATCTGGACCGGCGGGATTCCGGTATATGTGGACGTGAAAGAGGATTTCACCATGAGCCCTGCAGATCTGGAAAAGAAAATTACTCCCCGAACCAAAGCAATTATCGTACAGCATACGTTTGGTATCCCTTCAGACATGAATGCACTTATGGCGCTTGCACGCCAGTATGGAATCATGGTGATCGAGGATTGTGCGCATGTACTCGGCGGGGAATATCGAGGTAAAAAAATGGGAACTTTGGGAGATATCGGCATGTTCAGTTTCGGCACTGACAAGGCGATTTCATGTGGACGTGGAGGTGCTCTTATTACGAGCAATGACGAAATTGCGGAAGCATTGGAAGCGGCATATGCAGCGGTTTCCTATCCTCGGCGACGCTGGATCTTGCCATACCTCTGGAATTTCCCTTTGTTTCCGTTTGGCAAAGCGCTTTACCGAATCGGTATCGGCAAATACTTTCTTGCATTATTAAAGAAACTTTCAATCACCGGCAGGGTGATTTATGACCGAGAAAAGAAAGGTCAACGCAGTCATTTCAAAGTATCTCGGCTTGCGAATTGTCTCGCGCATATTTTATGCAATCAATTTGATGAACTTGAAGAATTGAATGAACACCGCCATCAGCTCGCACGCTGGTATGAAGAAGAAATTGATACTAAAAAAATTACTCTACCGCAAGAACTCACGGATAGTGCATATGTGCGCTATCCGGTTCTGGTCAGCAATCCTCACGAACTCCATCGATACCTCAAGAAAAAGGGTATCCTACTCGGTGATTGGTACGACACGGTGATTGCACCACATGACATTGATGTTTCGAAAACCGGATACATAGCTGGTAGTTGTCCTGTTGCCGAGAATCTTTCGTCCCGATCGATCAATCTTCCGACTGGTAGACATATCTCGACTAAAGATGCTGATAAAATTTCACGTATGATTACCGCATTCTATGCTTAGAATTAATCGGATTACCAACACGCGCGACTGGGACACCTTTGTTACCCATGCTTCTTTTTCACCCATGACCCAGGCCAGTGCCTACGGAACGTTCTATGAATCCATGGGTGAAAAATTTTTTATTGTCGGCTGCTATGAAGGAAATATTTTAGTTGGCGGGGCACTTGTTATTGTCGTCCGAGCGAGGCGCGGGTCATATTTCTACCTTCCTTACGGACCACTTGCTATGTCGGATGATCGTTTTCCAGAACTTCTCAACGATCTTACTAAGTATCTCAAAGATGAGGCATGTACAGAAAAAGTTTCCTGTATCCGTATGAGTCCGTTTATCGCGACCTCACCTGAACGAAAGAAACAGTTGCTCGAACTGGGATATCGAAAAGCCCCCATACATGCGCTTGCGGAGACGACCTGTCTTTTAAATCTGAAAAAGACCGAAGAGCAGCTACTTCTCGGAATGAATAAAAACCATCGCAATCTGATCCGCAGGTGCGAAAAAGAAGGGGTTGTCGTCAAATCATTTACCTCGCATGAACAGCTACGCGATTTTCATATACTTCACGCGCATACTGCAAAAAAACACAAATTTGTTCGTTTTTCTGACGAATATGTAGAGCGAGAATTCAGTGCATTTGAAACGGATGGGCAAGCTGTAGTGTTTTATGCATATCTTCCTGACGGTACTCTCGACAGCGGCGCGGTAGTGTACTATTACGGTAATACTGCCGCATATCGTCATGGGGCATCACTCGGTACCAATCATAAAGTACCAACACCGTATTTGATACAATGGAGCGCAATCAAGGAAGCCAAGAAACGCGGTTTACAATGGTATAATTTTTGGGGTATTGCTCCTGAAGGAGCACCCAAGAGTCATCCATTTTTTGGTATTACCCACTTCAAAAAAGGCTTTGGCGGGGAATCAAAAGATTTGATTGAATGCCAGGATTTGATCATCTCACCTGTACACTATTGGCCTATGCGCTTATTTGAGACTCTACGAAGGATAAAGCGAGGATTCTAAAAACTATTCAACAGACCTGTCACATCAATATATGAAGAAACGGCTTGTCAACCATCATAAATTGATCCGATCATTTGATCGTACTGCAGATAAGACAGGACGTTTTTTTGATAAACTCTTCCGACGAAAAAAAAGTCCTCGAAAAATGAAAGACTACACTTGGAAGGGAACACAGTACAATCCTTATCGTACCGAAGACACTTCCGCAAAACGAGGCATTTTGCTTAAACTCAGTATCCTTCTTGTTTCCGTTATATTGCTTATCTATTTTATTGTCTTCAGTGGCTTATTCAATATTACGACGATTACGGTCAGTGGGAACATACGAATTACCACTGAAGATATTGTGCGACTGGTCCGAAAGACGCTTGATTATCGAAGCGTTGGATTTATTCCAAATTCAAGTTTTTTTATAGCTAACACTGAAGATATCAAGGAAGTCCTTAAAGGGCGTTTTCCAATCGACCAGATTTCGATTGAAAAGCGCTTTCCACATAATTTGCATATCGATCTTACCGAAAAACTCTCGACGGTCGTCTATGACAACGGCGTGGTATACGGTCTCGTAGGGCTCGACGGGTCGGTAATCGAACTTATCCGAGCAGTCGAAAATAGGGAATGGAAGGACGTGTTCGGAAAAATAGTTACCACCACTTCTGATGGAACCACCAGCACTATTGACGTGGTTCTTGAAAAAGTACATATTCCCGACGTTCGTGACATACGGACGGAGACCGGGGAATATCCTATTGTCTATGATAAACGGCAACATACTACCGATGAAGGGCTTATCGTCATGACACCGACAGAAGTCCAGCTGATTATTGACTGGTATAATGAAATCAAAACAACTCCGGTAACCATCTCTCTTATCACGATAGAAGATGATTCCGATTTCTTCATTACGACTGAGGAAGGATGGGTAATCAAGACCAGATTTTCGAGGAAGAATGCAGCTGACCAGATACGGGAACTGAAGCTTGCACTTGAAAAAATAGAAACTACCTCACGGCTTTCCTATATCGATCTCCGGTACGAAAGCCGAATTTATTGGAAGTAGGGTTGACACGTTTTCATTTTTGTGGTATAAAACAGTGTCAATTTTTTGTTCTTTTATACCGTATGCGGGGATACGTGAACGTCGAAATGGCGCTTACGTACCCCCGCATACAACTCCACACATTCCATGGTCTCAGTCACGGGGGTGCACTTGGTGCAGACTTTGATCTTCAGGAGAACATCGTGAAGAAACCGCAACAGCAGCCCGGGGAGCAAAGCCCCAAGCGAAGTGGTCGCATCATCGACGACCGAGACTCGCCAGCCTTCCCGTCGAAGAACCTGCCTCAGCAGGTTCCCGTCCCGCTCGAGGGCACGGATGATGATCTCCCCGACGAACTCCGGCCCTACAAGAAGCAGGAGGAGCACCAGCGGCAACTGCCGCGGCAAAATCTCATGCCGGCGATCCGGATGAACGCTCCTGCGACGCAGGCGGCGCTCGACTGGATGGAGGCCGAAGGACGTCCGACCATCTGACCTCCTTCGGGAGTGTGTGGGCCGCGACGTGTATCCTTGTATATACGTCGCGAGTCATTTATTGTACATGATGATTTCGTGAACAGTACCTGATTTTTTGCTTAACCCTATGCCGTTCTGGTATAGGGTTTTAGTTATCCACACATTACCTCTTTGACACCGAACGTACGTACGTCTATACTATGATCAAGGGGGAACAATCGTTCGATTCATCTGCCAGAATCCGGTCAGGGTTCAGGTGGAAAAGTCTTGTCGAGCTGTCTCATTTCTCGCGAAGATGAGACGAGATCCAAGACTTGCATTTATTCTTAACTATTTTGTATATGTCGGTAGACTTGTATAAAAAGAGAATGGATGCCTTGGTACAGTACTATCACAAAAACAAAAGGCTTCCCACCTACGAAGAACTTACCAAAGTTTTCGGAGTAAAATCAAAATCAACCGTATTTGACTACATTGAAAAATTTATTGAAGAGGGGGTTGTGCGGAAAAGCGACGAGGGGTTCCTCATTGCAACGCCAAAATTGTACGGAGTACGCGTGCTCGGAGAAGTACGTGCTGGAATCCCGCATGACGCAGAAGAAAGTCTTCTTGACTGCATTTCGCTAAATGACTTGTTGATCCATGAGCCTACACATACGTTTCTTCTCAAAGTAGCAGGGGACTCGATGAAAGATGCGGGAATCATGTCAGGGGACATGGTTATCGTAAATAGAAAAAAGACTGCAAAACCCGGAGCAGTGGTAGTCGCAGAAATCGATCATGAATGGACGCTCAAATATCTCATGCAGAAAGGCAAGAAGATGTTTCTCCGTGCCGCAAATAAGAAATACCCGGATCTGATTCCAAAGTACGAATTGAAAGTCGGGGGGGTGGTGACCGGAGTGGTGCGGCAATATATCTAGTACTCCGGATACTTTATTATGAAAACCTACCTCATTTCATATGACTTGGCTCGTCCAGAGTCCAGTCCTGAATATGGCCAACTGATTGAAATGATCAAAACCGCAAACTTTTCGATCAAGCCCATGAAATCATTCTGGCTCGTGAAGACCGACTTGACTTCGCTTGAAATCATACGACAATTGAAAAGCGTTACCAGTTCAGCTGACAAGCTCTACGTAACCGAGGTTACCAAAAACTGGACCTCATTCAATCTTACCGATACGGCCGTTAATTGGCTCAAACAATCCTAAATACAAACGATATGATACTTTACAAAATATTACCTACCTGCAGAAGCGACTTTTACCAGACGAAGATAGGGAAGCGGCATTCATCATCATTTCTCCGGGGATTATTGAAAGCTCTTGAATTGGGTAAAAATAGATAAAAAACTTACTTAGTTACAAAAAACCATCGTCTATACAACGGTGGTTCTTTGTATTCAATCTGGAAAAGGAAAGGTACGTTTGACAAAACCTATTTTTTACCGTATATTCCTCTGTTGCAGACAATCTGGATACTTTCATCCAGATTTGCAACCAAGAGGGGATCATGAAGGAATATACACTGCGAAACAAGGGCGAAATCACACGGCGTCTGGTCGAAATGGAGGATGACCCCATCCTCAAGGAGTACTTCTATCCAAAGTTGGCAGAACATGGAAGAGAAAAACTCACTGCCGGCCACATCCATCTGATGCTCGTACTAACACTGCCACTGGCAGCACTAAAGTATCGAAAACGCATGAAGAAGGATATGCCCGTGTCCGTGATCCAGAATCTGTCCCTGGAGCGGATCGTGAACGCTCTGGTCGAAGATGCTGGAGCGGCAGCAGAAGTCTCGCTGCACGAAGCAAGTTGGCAGAAAGAGACCAATACAGTCCACTAGGCGCAGCAGCCGTCGAAGAGCTGCGACTTTCCAAATCCTGGACTGTTCGCATCTCATGTATGATTTAACAATACCATAGATCATACATGAGAGTAGTTCGTATGAATCAAAACAATCCTCTAGTTAGGATTGTTTTTTAAATGATGAATACACATCCTTTCTTCATAGGGGATCTTCATAGGGGAGCTTTATGTACAGTGTCGCACAATATATCTTATACGACACTTATACTATGGAATGGATAGATCGTTAATTGATTCTCAGCAAAACGCTGTGGTGTCTTTGTATTCTATTTTGTTTTTAAACTTCCAACCCCCTATCTTTTCACCCTACAAGCTTTTAATCCTTGATCCCATATCTTCATCTACTGGCTAAGGTACCGCCCTATTTTCCACTTCCCTACATTGTGCGACACCACAGAATTCGTGTTCAGAAACTGGTGGTATGAGATATCAAGAAACTTTGTAACTTTTTGAAGTGAGCTTGATTTTTGTTCAAAAAAATAAACCCCTCCGCCAAGACTACTTTTTTCCAATATAGGACATGAATCGCTGGTAGGTTTCTTTTAAAATTTGCGCATCAGAAAGCGCATTGTGCGGACGAATGTCATATCCTGTGCGTTTCACACCGATACGATCGAAGAATTCTTGTTTGCCCATACTTTGAGGGTCGAATCCATAAGCGTACAGGATTGACGCAAAATCAAGCGGAATCCAGAAAGCCGGATGCTGTTTTGCATCACCAAAGAGCGAGTACCAATACATCGAATCAAACTGGTTTACATATGCCATAAGGTACGGATGGTCAGTGCCCATAAATGCCTTAATTTCGGCCCGTGCTTCATCTTTTGATATCGGAGTACCATTGAGATATGGCAACACATGCTCGACAACCCAGGGATCCATTTGATCTTCAGGTGGCCGCTCGAACTCAATATACAAGGTTTCGTCAGTGTCTTTTTTTACCATTCCAATCGATAGTAATTCGCCTCGTTTTGGATCAAGCAAGGTAAACTCGGTGTCATAGAATATGATTTCTTTTTTGTCTGGCATATTGTTTTTATTTTTAAATTTGGATATTACAGATGTTTACAATTCAGTATTTACTATTTCAATATCCAATATTTTTTACGTACACTACCAATCTTTTACCAAATAATTTAGTGGATTCGCAGGAATGCCGTTTTTTCGAACTTCAAAATGAAGATGGGGTCCCGTGGTAAATGGCCCGGCACCAACCGTACCCGGAGTAGCTCCAGAATATCCAATTATATCTCCTCGGGAGACAAAATCGTCTTCCCTTACCGTAATCTTACTCAAATGCCCATACACTGTCGTAATACCATTCTCATGAGCGATCATGACATATGCATAACAACTGGCGGTCGTGCACGTGCGTGCTCGTGCCACATACCCAGCTTTTGCTGCGGCTACCGGAGTGCCATGGGCTGCCCGAATATCGACTGCAGGGTGCTCGTAAATATATCGGTACGGATAACTTTCATCATGAAAATACGCAGTAATATAGCGGCTTTGAGTCGGCCATGAAAGCAAAGCTTCGGTATCCGTCAATCCTTGTAATCCATCATTTTGAGCAAGCTTTTTTCGTACCTGCTGCTCGACTGCCACGATTTCGTTTTCTACTTGCTTATATTGTGCTTTCAGGTTAGTTTCCAAGGCTTTGAAGGTCATTTCAGATGAACGTGTCTGGCCGAGCAATGCAGCTTTATATTTCGATTGTTCATCAAGGTCTTTTTTACGGTTTTCAAGAAGTGTTTTGGTTTTTTCAAACGCTTTCTTTCTTTCTTCAGTTTCTAATTTTTTCTGTTCCAATTCTTCTTTTGCCAGACGTATCGATTTTGCGCTTTGCCCAAGGTCGGTTTCAACGCTTTTGATATACTGGATGCGGGAATAAAAATCAGAAAAACGATCGTATGCTGCGATAATTTCGATATATTTTTTGTTATGTTCGTAGTGCAAGGTGCGCACGAGCTCTGCAAGCATTTTTTGCTGTCGAGCAATATCTTCCTGTTTATTGGTTATACCGATCGTCAGTTCCTCAATTTCGAGCGTAAGCGTATCAAGCTTAGTCTGGTTGATTTGGATATCAAGCTCGGTCTGCGTGAGCTGATTATCAATAATTGCAAGCTGGTTCGAAAGAGATACAGCTTCGGTGCGTTTTTCAGCAATCTTCTTGTTTACCTCATCAATACTTTTTTGCAATTCAGCAATTTTATCACGACCTTCAGTTATTTTCTGGTTGAGTTCATCAATTTCTTGTTGAGTCGCGGCAAAAACGGGTTCTACTACCAAAAAATTCTTCAATCCGGCAGATGAAGCTATTACGATACCGAGTAAAATTATAAAAGACATGCGTTTATTCATGTCTTTTAGTATACCATAATTATGTAAGCCGGACTATAGCAGCATCTACCCTTTCAAGTGTTTTTTCTTTGCCAAGTACTGCGGCAATTTCAAAAGGTCCAGGAGAATTCTTCTGACCTGAGAGCGCGGTACGCATCGGCCAGAGCACATCCCCCACCCCGAATCCTTGATTTTTGATCCATTCCAATGTTTCAGGTTCGAGCACTTCCCTCTTCCATTCGTCTTTTTGAGACAAATATTCTCGTAAAAGCTCCAATTTTTTCCGCGCATCTTCTCTCGTGCTCTTTTTCCAGACAAGCAACTCTGGTTCATACTCTAATTTAGCAGCAAAAATAAAGCTAAGCGCTTCTGGGAAATCCCGTAGAGTGGTGGCTCTCCCCTTTTCAAGCTCGATAATAGACACCAAATATGTCCACTCTTCTTCTGTTTCCGGCAATTTTTTCAATAATCCATGATTCACCATATAGGGGGCAACCCGCCTTGCAAGCTCGCCAGTCTCCATCGCCATCATGTACTGCTTATTATACCAATTGAGTTTTTCAACATTGAATACTGCCGCAGCCTTACTGACCTTATCAAAATCAAACTCGGCCTCTAATTCTTTGATTGAATATATTTCTTGTTCAGTTCCCGGATTCCACCCAAGAAACGCAACAAAATTGACCAGAGCTTCAGGAAGATATCCTTTTTCCTTGAAATCCCCCACGCCCACGTCTCCATGGCGCTTGCTCAATTTCTGTTTTTTCTCGTTGACCAAGAGCGATAGATGGGCAAACTCGGGGACATCCCAGCCGAACATATGATAGAGCGCCACATGTTTAGGTGTTGAGGGGAGCCATTCTTCGGAACGCGTTACATGTGTAACGCCCATCGTGTGATCGTCAACGACGACTGCAAAATGGTACGTCGGAAATCCATCCGCCTTGATCAGAACCTGGTCATCAACTAGTGCGTTCTTGAATTCCACCTTGCCGCGTACGAGGTCATTAATTATCGTTACGCCTTCATGTGGCATTTTCATCCGAATGACAAAATTTTCACCCCCCGTGATCCGCTGCTCAGCTTCTCTGCGTGACAAATCACGACATTTACCATCATACCCCGTAGGCAGCTTGTTTTTTTCCTGATATTCCCGGAGTTCAGCTAATCGTTCTTTGGTACAAAAACAATGGTATGCATGCCCTTTATCAAGAAGTTCTTTGATATAATCTTGGTATATTGAAAGCCTTTCAGACTGTATATACGGACCACATTCACCTTTTTGAATTATATTCCCTTTTTCATCCATTGATACTCCCTCTTCGATAGTGATACCTGCCCACTGGAGCGAGGAAATCATATTTTCAGTTCCTCCTTCAACAAAACGTTCTCGGTCCGTATCCTCGATGCGAAGCATAAAGGTTCCTCCTTGTTTTTTTGCAAATAAATACGCAAATAACGCAGTTCTGAGGCCGCCGACATGGAGCATTCCAGTAGGACTGGGAGCGAAACGTGTTTTTACCTTCATATTATAATCGTGACATGAGTATCGCAGCAGAGATCGCAAGGTTCAATGATTCTGCCTTTCCTTTACCTGGGATAGTGTAGCGTAGATCGACCACACGTTCAAGTTCAGGAGATAATCCGTGAGATTCTGAACCGAACAAAAAAATCGTCTTTTCAGCGGTGTCTATGTTTGCAGGCAATTTCTCGCCTTCAATATCAAGTGATATCACCTGGTACCCAAATTTTTCTTTGAGCTCTCCTAATTCCTTACCCATATCATGTGAACGATATAGTCTGGTCCTGAAAATAGAACCCATGGTACTTCGAACCACCTTCGGGTTGAATTGATCGACACTGTTTTCACTGATCATTATACTTTCGATTCCGAACCAGTCGGCGGTTCGGATAATCGTGCCTAGGTTTCCCGGGTCTTTCACATTTTCAAGCGCAATGACAGCTCCTTCGGCAATATCTTCAAGATGGCATTCGGGCGTGTCGACTACTGCAAGTACACCGGGAAACGTGTCCGTGGTTTTGATAGTGCTGATGTCTTTCCGTCCACAAAACTCGACTGGAATTTTTTGTGCTTCGGCCGCTTTGATACATTCTACAATCTCTGATTCTTCACGACGCGCACCGTCAACTACGATCATGACCACATCAGCATGCTGAAGCGCTTCCCCTACCCCCTTAAACCCTTCCACGATAAATTCCCCGAACTCGCGGCGGTATTTCTTTTCCTGCAATTGATTGAGGTGCTTAACGATTTTTGATGAAAGCATAGTAGGGAAAAATGATAATCGCGGTCATAATACGCTTGAGGCGTTTTGGCTGAGTACAAAGTCTGTACAACCATTCAAAACCTGCATTTCTCAGCCATTTAGGAGCTCGTCTTACCGAACCAGAAATGTAGTCAAATGCTCCACCGACCCCCATAGCGATCCGGGCACTCGAAAAATATTCAGCATACCGATCGATCCAGAACTCCTGTTTTTCGTGACCGAAGGCAACAAATATGATGTCTGGCTGACTGGACGCTATGTCCTTAAGCACCCGGTAGTTCACATCCTTTTGATCCTCTGAAGCAAAGACAATCTCCCCTCCCGAGATGTGAAACTGCGGACCCGGATGCATGCCTGCAACAGACAAATTAGGGTGCGTCTTTTGGAGGTAATGGAATAAATTTTTCAATGTCTGTGTATTACCTGAGCCAAGTAAAAACACGCTTTTGTGTTCTCTCTCCGCAATCTCAAGCATGTCTGCCATAAGATCAACGCCGGGAATCCGATGGAGTTTCCCACGTGCTGCAAGTGCGATACCTTTACCATCACAGACTGAAAGATCAGCAGTACTCAATACCTTTTTGAACTCTGGGTTTTGCACTGCCGCAACCAGTATTTCAGGGTTTGGGGTAAAGATACGATGCAACTTAGGCTCTTTCAAGAAATATCGAATCCGTGACAAGGCTTCTTCATGGCTCACTTCACTGATCGGCACTCCGAGCACATCCATAGTTTTAGTTAGTTACTTTCGAGTATTATTTTGCTATACTAACATATATTGACAGTTTTTTCCAGTGTGGTATAGTAATTATCACTCGTATATGTAGAGTGATAATCTTTCACTATTCAATCTACTTTTTTATGATGCCACAAAATTTCACCCACAAATCGCAGGAGGCAATTCAAAATGCGCAATTGATCGCAAACCAACATGGACAGCAACAAATCGATCCACCCCACCTATTCCTTGCACTTCTCGAACAGGAGGAAGGTGTCGTCGTATCGATTTTCAAAAAATTGAATGCAAACGTAGTCGAGGTTGTCGCACATACGCAAGAATTGATTGAGCGACTTCCAAAACAGCCGGTAGCAACCCAGAGCCTCGGACAGGTTACTCTTTCTCAGGCAAAACTCTACATTCTTCAAAATGCAAATAATGAGGCGCAGAAGATGAAGGATGAGTTTATCTCAGTCGAACATCTTCTACTAGCCTATCTCACGAGCAAAAACCCGATTAGTGATTTCCTCAACACGCAGGGAGTCACCTATCATGAGGTCCTCAAAGTCCTCCAGTCTATCCGCGGCAATCAACGCGTGGATTCACAAGAGCCGGAAAGCAAGTACCAGGCGCTCGAAAAATACGGACTCAATCTTACTGAACGAGCACGGAAAGAAAAACTTGATCCGGTCATCGGACGAGACGACGAAATCCGCCGTGTGATGCAAGTGCTCACCCGCAGGACCAAAAACAATCCCGTACTTATTGGTGAACCCGGTGTCGGTAAAACTGCCGTAGTCGAAGGGCTCGCCCAGCGAATCGTCAATCGTGATGTTCCCGAAAACCTTCTTAATAAGGAAGTGGTTTCACTCGATATCGGAGCACTTCTTGCAGGCACCAAATTTCGAGGAGAATTCGAAGAACGTCTGAAAGCCGTTATCAAAGAGGTTACCAATAGCAACGGACAAATAATACTTTTTATCGATGAACTTCACACCATCGTTGGTGCCGGATCGTCAGAAGGAGCCGTGGACGCATCAAATATGCTTAAACCTGGGCTTGCCCGAGGCGAGCTTCATATTATCGGCGCTACCACTCTCAAGGAATACCAAAAGCATATCGAAAAAGATGCAGCTTTTGAACGTCGTTTCCAGAATATCCTAGTAAAAGAACCGACTTTGGACGATGCAACCGCCATCCTTCGCGGTATCAAAGAAAAATATGAAATCCATCACGGTGTCCGGATTACCGACCCTGCAATCGTTGCGGCAGTAAATCTCTCGGACCGCTATATCAGCGACCGATTCCTTCCTGACAAAGCGATCGACCTCATTGACGAAGCAGCAAGTGCTCTCAAGATGCAGATCGACTCCATGCCGGACGAACTCGACAAAATGAAGCGCAAAATCATGAAAATCGAAATCGAACTTCGTGCGCTCAAAAAAGAAGAAGATAACGATTCCAAAGAACGTGAAAAGCTATTAAAAGAAGAACTGGCCAATCTCAAAGAAAAAAGCAAAGAAATCGAGATGCAATGGAGTAATGAAAAAGAAATCATTACCAAGATCCGCGAACACAAAAAGGAAATCGACAAACAGAAGCAGGAAGCTGAAATCATGGAACGAAAAGGCGATCTCCAGAAAGTTGCCGAGATTCGCTATGGCAAAATCCCAGTCATCGAAGAAGCGATCAACAAACATGAGGCCAAGCTTGCTGATTTGCAGAAAAAAAGCTCAATCCTCAAAGAGGAAGTTACTGAAGAAGATATCGCGCGTGTCGTCTCGAAATGGACCGGCATTCCGGTAAGTAAAATGCTTGAAGATGAGGTGTACAAGCTGGCACGCATGGAGAGTGAGCTTGAGAAACGGGTCGTGGGACAGTCTGAGGCGATCAGTGCTATTTCGAACGCAATCCGCCGGAACCGCGCTGGCATTTCCGAGGAAAAACGCCCGATTGGATCATTCATCTTCATGGGGCCGACTGGCGTCGGTAAAACCGAACTTGCAAAAGCAGTTGCAGGATTCCTCTTCAATGACGACGATGCACTGATCCGTGTCGACATGACTGAATACATGGAAAAGCATGCGGTATCGAAGATGATCGGTTCCCCACCGGGATATGTAGGATTCGAAGAAGGCGGACAACTGACCGAACTCGTCCGACGGAAACCCTATTCAGTCATTCTATTCGACGAGATCGAAAAAGCACACCCGGATACTTTCAATATCATGCTTCAGATTCTCGAAGACGGCCACCTGACCGATGCCAAGGGCCGAAAAGTAAACTTCAAGAATACCGTAATCATCATGACCAGCAATGTCGCGAGCGATCTCATCGTCCAGATGGGCAAGCGCGGTGAA
>CAZNAO010000024.1:0-13863 GCA_964571295.1 uncultured Gammaproteobacteria bacterium
GTGGGGGCAGCTACGTTCTCCATCGTACCTCCTGCACATGCTGCAGATCCGAAACATACCATTAGTAATCCTGCCTACGCCGCTCGCTTGATCAAGCAATCAATTCCGGATCCGGTGCAGATGGAAGCAGGTTCAGTGAAGACGGTTGTATTTACGTTCAAAAATATTGGTACTGCAACATGGAATTCCGATGCAAAGAATTATCTTTCCGCATACACAGTCGAACCTCGCTATCGTGATTCTCTGTTTATGGGATCAAATTGGTTGGCAAAGCGCCAGACTGCCAAACTCCCGGGAGTTATAAAACCGGGGGCGACAGTAGAGCTTGCGGTCGAACTCAAAGCCCCTGAAACTCCAGGGGAGTATATTGAAGAATTTTATTTGGCAGCGGAAAATACTACCTGGGTAAAAGGAGGGTATTTTTATGTAAAGGTTTCAGTCTCCCCAAAAAAAAATGCAGTTACGACACAGTCAGAAGCTGTATCAGTACGAGATGGAACCGTGTCCATGGTCAAACCAGTGTCACTGAGTGCATATCAGGCGAAGCGGATGTTTGTCAGTAAGAAACAAGTGGAAGCAAAAGGCGGAGAAATCATGCCGATTATTCTCGGAATCCAAAATAGCGGGACTGAATCGTGGTATGGGTATGCACTCACAGCAACCCCGATCACTGCAGATAACAAGGCAGGATTGTCTCAGACACTTTCACAAAAAACAGAAACGATTCGTCCGGAAGAAATATCCCGTGAAGAAATTTCTTTTAGAGTTCCTGAGCGTCGGGGAGTATATATCATGCGTTTTGCGATTACGACCGAAGGAACTTCTGCTCCTCTTGAAGTCGGCACGATTACGGTTCAGGTTACTGAAGACGCGGCAGTTATTACCGAGCCCGAGTACACGACTCCTGCGGAACCTCTCACCCGTATGGCGGAGGAGCCACGTATTCGGGTGGGTGTCTGGAAAAATCCAGCGCGTGGGGTGGAGTTTGTATCAGACGAGGAAACATATATCGTCTATGATGGCGAGACCCGCATGGGATCGATTCTTCCTGGTACGCGGGTATCCATGTGGCAGACCAATGGAGTATATTCCTTTCAGGGCGGAGGAATGAATTTTACTGCTACAAATTATATTCGATTGGTGCCTGAAGTAAATCCACATGCTGTTTTCCGACTCCCGAATTATGAGCGCTTCATCTCATATCGGGGAAAATTGAGCTTCAATGCGTATCGAGGTGCAATGGAATATCGCACGACCAAAAGCGGGGAAGGGGTGTACGTGATCAATGATTTATTATTCGAAGACTATATCGCAGGAATTGCAGAAACCTCAAATGAATCGCACATGGAGTACATGAAAGCACTACTCACTGCCGCGCGTACCTATGCGTATTATATTCAGAATCATACGACCAAGCACGATACCCGCTTCTTCGATGTCTTGGCAACAACCGCCGATCAGCTCTATCTCGGATATGAGAGTGAGAAACTCATGCCCCGTGTCGTGGAAGCGGCTGGTGCTACTCGTGGCATTATGGTCACATACGATACGGACAATACTCCCAGTACTCCGTCTGAGGTTGTAATTACACCATATTTTGCCAATGCCGACAGCCGTACTCGAAGCTGGACCGAAGTGTGGGGTGGTGCAGAGAAGCCCTGGCTCATCTCGGTCGCAACCGTGTATGATCAGCGAGATAAAAAAGCGCTTTATGGTCATGGTGTTGGGATGAGCGGACGGGATGCATCGCTTCGTGCAGGAGAAAAGGGAGAGAATTTCGAGCAGTTGCTACAGTATTATTATACGGGAGTTACACTAGAGAAGATGTATAGATAAGGGCTTGAAAAGCTCAAAAGACTAATATAAGGCTAAATATTATATGCCAATCGGTGAAGGCGGGGGGCCACGTCCTGAAGAACTTACTGAAATGATAAGAAAAGCTAAAGGCGGTGTTCCTGAGGGTGAGTTTTATGCGTGGACTGAACCAGAAATTAGAATTCCACGTGAGACCGTGCAGACTATATGGAATGAAGAAATTGACGCATATCCTTTTGTTTCAAATGAAGAAAATAATGAACAGAAAAAAACTGATGAAGAAGTTGAAAAACAACGAAATGAATGTAAGTATGCAACTCACATAGCATTAAGTGAACTAGCTGGTCCTGAAGAATATTTTTCATTACGAGGATATGGAGACTTTGAAAGAAGATTATTTCAACAGCAATATTGGCATCCATTTATACAACGTTTTCCAGATATTGGACCCCATTTAGAAAACTTGGCAAAAAGAATCCATTCACGTATCCATCTGGAATTTTCTCCAGAAAAGATAAAAAGTATGGAGAATTATTTGTCTGCTGCAGGATACCCCGAGTGGTCACCTAATTTTTTTAAACGACACACGGAAAAAGGTGCTCAGGCTCTCATGGGATGGGTGCGAAATCATATTAAAGGATTTGACGGTCGTCCGGATTGGTCACTGGTGTTAACGAGGTTGTCCTCAACGGCACAAGAAAAATTCTCAAAAAAAGAACAAGCGGAAAAATTAGCTGACGAAGAACTTATTCCTGCTCTCGAAAAGGTAATTGATGATTCTGTTGTAACACACACCTATTGGACACCTCAGTTAGTGTTCCATAAGCGCAAGACGCTCTATGAACGATTGAGAAAAAAATTTCGCACACCTGCAGCTCGACCAGATATTGGGGATGTAAGTGAAAGTGCAAGTCGGCCTAATTGGCATACTATATTACTTGAACTTCCTGAAGAGAAACGTAAGACATTTCGATGGGCATTTAGTCGGGAAATGAAGTATCGAACTGAAGCAGATGCCGTGCAAGAGATAAATGATATCTTAACCCAGTGGCAGCCCCAAAAATGGGGACCGCGTTGGCTTGAAGAGAATGGTTTTAGTTCTATCCGACTTTATTGGGAACATCATTTTCGATTGCCAGATGGAAAAATTGATTGGAATCGTCTGTTAAGACAATTACCTGAGAATTTACAAGAAGGGTTTATTATGAGTGAAGGTGCAAAAATAAAGAAATAAAAAATCAGTGACCGGAGTGTGGAGTGTTGTCATTCTTTCGCCCTCGCAACAGCCTCAGTTCTGGTAAGCATAAAACCGATCTTTCGATCGGTTTTATAGGTACTTATTACTCCGTCATTCCATCTACATCCTCTGGCTCTCCAGGTATGGGAGGATTCTCTTCCGGAGCACCTCCCCGCTCAACTACTTCCCAGATTTTATCCTTGATCTCAGTCATGAGTTTCGGATTCTCTCGCAAGAATTGCTTTGCTTTTTCCCGCCCCACGCCGAATTTGAGGTCTCCGTAGCTGTAGCTGTTTCCTGATTTATGGATCACTTTGTGGAGTACCCCGGTATCCACGAGATCTCCTGAAAGCGAGATCCCTTCATTATACATGATGTCGAATTCAGTCGTACGGAACGGAGCTGCAACTTTATTTTTGACCACTTTCACCTTCACACGATTTCCAATCACTTTGTCGCCCTGCTTGATTTGCGCGGCGCGGCGGACTTCGACGCGGACTGATGAATAGAATTTGAGTGCGTTTCCGCCGGTCGTAGTTTCCGGATTGCCGAATACGATACCGATTTTCTGGCGGGTCTGATTGATGAAGATAACGACGGTGCGGGTCTTACTTACAATACCCGTAAGTTTTCGGAGTGCCTGGCTCATGAGTCGAGCCTGGAGACCCATGTGTGACTCTCCCATTTCACCCTCGATTTCAGCTTTGGGGACGAGTGCTGCGACCGAGTCGACGACGACAATATCGACCGCGTTCGATCGGACTAGCGTTTCAAGAATTTCGAGCGCTTGTTCTCCGGTATCTGGCTGGGAAATAAAGAGGTTGTTAACATCAACTCCGATTTTTCGTGCATAGTCGGGATCGAGTGCATGTTCGGCATCGATGAATGCAGCAATACCACCCTGTTTCTGAACTTCGGCAATGACGTGTTGCGCGAGTGTTGTTTTTCCGCTTGATTCAGGTCCGAATACTTCGATAATTCGTCCGCGAGGAACACCTTTCACGCCAAGTGCAAGGTCAAGGGAAATCGACCCGGTCGATACGGCATCAACCGCAGTCGCCCGTGCTTCGCCGAAACGCATGATTGAATTGTCTCCATATTTTTGTTTGATCTGGTCAATCGCACTGGTTGCCGCTTCGAGTTTTGGGTTGGTATCGGTTCGTTTTGCCATAGGTTTGTGTATCTATTTTAAAAGGAGAGTGCTACTCTCCAATCAAGTGTATCTTTTTCCAATATACCCTGTCAAACGACTGGAAAAGAGGTTAGTTTCTTGACAATACTTCTGTGTTTTTGTAGATCACGTGGCGGGTATCTTTTGAAACGCGACCATGTTTGTTTTCTGCTTTGATGGTAAGCGTATTGATTCCCGGGGTTAGGGTAATTGTCTCTGCAAAGTTGCCTTGCTCGTCATTTTTAATAAGCACATCATTCACCATGATTTTGGTTTCAGGATCAGTATTTCCGCTGATCATGATCGAATTTTCTTTAGTGATAAATCCATCAGTTGGATTTGCGACCAAAAGCACGGGTGGTTTCAAAATATTGTGTACATGAAGACCGAGATAGGAAAGTACACCAACAACAACAAGCGCAAGAGTGCCAAATCGTACCGCACCGGGAATATCGCTGAATTGAAAACGATGCCGTTGATGTGTGGGTGCCGTGACTTTGACTTTTTCCCGTCCGGGCAATTCTTCGTCAAGCAGCTGGTCTAGGTACGGCCGCGGATCCCCGCCAAGCGTCTGCACGTATTTTTTGACAAAGTTTTTGAGGTAGATTGAAGAGAGGTTAAGCTGTGAAAAATTGCATTCTTCAAGTGCTGCCAAATAGGCTTTATTAATTTTAGTTTTCGCCGCAAGATCTTCAAGAGACACCCCTGCCTGTTCACGGAGAGATTGTAAGCGCATACATACGCGGGGGGCAGGTGTAACTTCTTTTTTATGAAAACCCATACTGCGGTGGTAAATCGTAGTTAAATATAGTATAAAACACAGGGCACGAAGGGTAATTTTTTAAAACGGCGTACGTTCATTTTTTTCCTCCTCCTCTTCTTCTGCGTGAACCGAATCGTTAAAATCGTCCAGTTCTTCTTCTACGGGTTCGTCATTTGGAGTTTCTTCATCAAAATCAAACCCATCTTCTTCGTTTTCTTCATTCTCAATAACTTCAGCTTCAACCACTTTTTTCGGGGGTGCAAACACATTGTGTTTTGCCGTGCTTTCAATAGTACCATGAAGTTCATTTTTTGTCATGAGAATTTCACGCGGTTTTGCACCTTGTCCGGGACCGATGACTCCTGCCTCTTCGAGTTCATCGATAAGGCGTGCCGCACGGGCATAACCGACTTTTAGGCGCCGCTGTAGGAGGGAGGTAGACGCTTTACCACTCGTGATCACTTCTTTTCTTGCTTCATCAAAGAGTGGATCTTGATCATCGCTTGCACCGCCAAACATATTCATGGTACCGCCTTTTTGCTGTGAAATAATACTCTCGTCGTATTCAGGTTCTTCGTCACCACGAAGATATTCGACGACGCCTTTCATCTCGTCTTCAGAGATAAATGCGCCTTGGATACGCACCGGTTTGCCGAGTTCTGCAGTCTGGAACAACATGTCCCCGCGTCCGAGTAATTTTTCTGCTCCTGGTGCATCAAGAATCGTGCGGGAATCGATAAGGGATGCAACCGAAAATGCGATACGTCCCGGAATATTCGCTTTCATGAGACCGGTAATCACGTCGACACTCGGCCGCTGGGTTGCAACGATAAGATGGATTCCGACTGCTCGCGCCATCTGTGCAAGTCGGATGATGCCGGCTTCGATTTCATTCGCCGCAGTCGCCATGAGATCCGCCAATTCGTCAATGATAAAGACGATGTGCGGAATCTTGGTATCAGGATGTCTGGAATTATACGACGCGATATCGCGTGAGCCGACGCTCGCAAGAAGTTCAAATCGACGCTCCATTTCACCGATCGCCCATTTAAGTGCGTTGATGGTCTGTTGCGTATTGGTAATGACCGGGGTCAGTAAATGCGGGATGCCGTTGTAGAGCGTCAATTCGACACGTTTCGGATCGACCATGATCATGCGGAGGGTTTCCGCGGTATTTTCAAACAAGAGACTCATGATAATCGTATTCACGCATACGGTTTTTCCTGAGCCCGTGGTTCCGGCAATCAGGAGATGTGGCATGCGCGGAAGGTCGGCAAACCATACTTTGCCCCCCACGTCTTTACCGAGCGCGATCGCCATGTTGTGGGGACGATTTTTAAATTCTTTTGATTCGAGTAGTTCGCGGAAGGAGACCATTGCAGTTTTTTGATTAGGAACCTCGACGCCCACCAGTGCCTTCCCTGGAATCGGAGCTTCGATACGGATTGGGTGCGCCGCAAGGGCAAGTGCAAGATCATTTGAGAGGGCGGTAATGCGTGAGAGTTTTACTCCTTTTGAGGGTTTGAATGAGTATTGGGTCACGGTCGGCCCCACGCGCACCTCACCCATGTCTACGTGAATGCCAAATTCTTCAAGCGTACTCTTGATCACTTCAGCGTTTCCTTTCACGTCTCCGCTGGTCGGCTTGCTTTTTTTGTCAACGAGAATGTCGACCGGTGGCAGATTTTTGATGATGACCCGCTTGCTCCAGACATCACCAGTTTTTGGCCTGTCTTCTTCTGACTCTTGGTCATCTTCTTCGAATTCTTCCATCTCCTCCTCTTCATCTGCAGCTTCCTCCGCAAGTTTGCGCGCATTGAATGCACTTTCTCGCTCGGAAGTTTCTTCTGCTCCAGATTCATCTTCTTCTGCTTCATTTTCATCATACGCACCATGGATCTTGACTGAAGATGCAGTGCTATTCTTCATGCGGGAGAAAGCGGTACCTGAAGATGAAAATGCGCGTCGAAAGGTGTCAATAAATGCGTGCAGCGCTGACTCAAAAATGAAAAACAGGGAAATTGTGGCAAGTCCAGCAAGAATAAGATAGCCCGCAATAAGTCCGAGATATGCGGAGACCGGATATGCGAGCATGCCCACCGCACCCCCACCGTGTCCGAGTACTGCCTGTTCCCACATGTCATGGGGTGAGAAACGGAGATGTATAAGCCCTGCAACCGAAATAAAAAATAGGAAACATCCGAAAATTTTGAATCCATATCCATGATCTTCTTCGTGTTTTTCACGAATTAGGTTCCATGCTCCGAGGACAAGAATAATAGGGGTCACGAAACGGAGTTGTCCAAATAAGAAACTGAGGACATAGTCATTGAGGATGGTTCCGACTACACCGGCTTTATTGAAAAAACTGAGAATAACAATGAGAGAGAGAATGAGGAGGATAACGGCAATAACTCCGTCTGAGAGAGTGGGATCAAGGGATGCTTGGGGTTTCCTGCCGCGGCGAGAGGGCATAGAATATAATTGAGTTAGGATGGAGTTTGGGTATATACTTGAAACTCAAACTGACACAAAAGACTTTCAGGGAAAGTTTGAGTCGAACGTATTGTACCACATTTTTGCTGTCTCGAAGAGGGTGTGTGCATAAATTTGGCTAAAATGAGCCAATTGTGGATAAGTTTGGGGATAGGTGTGGTTAGATAGGGGATAAACAAGTGGAAAAATACTATTTTTTTAGCTAAATTATCATAATTCTTGACAAAGAAGAGGACACACGTTCTCATTTGACATTTTCTATAATAGAGAGTATTCTACAGCCATTACATAAGGACAAGGAATAGACAGAAATAATTCTGGTCTTCTCGCCATGAGTAATACATGGCGAATTATCCGGATATCCCATGCCTCGATTCCATTTCCACAATTAGACGCACAGCGAATATCCCTATACCTATAGGAATTTTTTTGTTGTCTTATTTTGTATACTAGCCCCTGTATTTCTGTCCCCGAAATAAAGGGAATCTAAATCATTGTGAGTATGCCCCACTATCGACGACAGCCGCTCAAATCGACCGACCGAGTCTTTTTTACCAAATTGAGAGACGCGATCACGGCACCGGACTTGATCGAAGTTCAGAAAAATTCATATGATTGGTTCTTCAAAGAAGGACTCCGTGAATTATTTGACGAACTTTCTCCGATTACCGACTTTACCGGTCGTGATCTTGAATTATATTTTGAAGACTACTATCTCGACGAACCAAAATTCGACGAAGTTACGTGCCGTAACAAAAATATCACCTACGAAGCTCCGCTTCGGGTGAATGTGCGCATGACGAACAAGCGGACGGGGAAATCAGAGAAACAAGAGATTTATTTGGGAGATGTTCCGCTCATGACCGACCGAGGGACGTTTATGGTCAATGGTATTGAGCGTGTGATCGTGTCGCAGCTGATCCGCAGTGCCGGGGCATTCTTCACTGCAGAAGCAGTACGTGGGCGACGTTACTATGGAGCAAAAATTATTCCAAATCGTGGAGCGTGGATCGAGATTGAAACCGATCAGAACAATGTACTCTGGATCAAAGTGGATCGTAAACGAAAAGTAGCAGCCACCTCACTCCTTCGCGCATTCGGGTATGCGGATGATGAAAAAATTCGAGACGTATTTAAAGATGTTAATACACACCCGAACATCGACTATGTTGATGCAACTTTGAAAAAAGATATCGCAAAGACCGAAGAAGACGGATTGATCGAGGTGTACCGTCGTATTCGTCCGGGAGATTTGGCGACTGCGGAAAACGCGAAGAGTCTGATTCATGCGATGTTCTTCAATTTTGATCGTTACGATCTTGGTAAAGTAGGTGTCTATAAATTTGATACCAAATTTGATTTGGGTTTATCAGAAAGCGCGTATGATTCGAAAGAAGAGCGGGTATTGTCTCCTGAAAAATTGATCCGCGTCTTAAAAGAAGTGATCCGTCTTAATGTCACCCAGGAAGAGGCTGATGATATTGACCACTTGGGAAACCGTCGTGTCCGAGGAGTCGGAGAATTGGTTCAGAACCGTTTCCGCATCGGTCTTGCACGTATGGAGCGTATCGCAAAAGACCGAATGAGTACTATGGAGGTCGACTCGATTGCACCGAACAAATTGATTAACGCACGACCGGTTATTTCGGTCATTCGTGAATTCTTCATGAGTTCACAGCTTTCACAGTTCATGGACCAGGTCAACCCATTGGCAGAACTTGAACACAAGCGCCGCGTGTCAGCGCTCGGACCGGGAGGTCTATCTCGCGACCGCGCCGGATTCGAGGTTCGTGACGTACACCGTACGCACTATGGACGTATTTGTCCGATTGCCACTCCGGAAGGTCCGAACATCGGTCTCGTGGGGCATTTGTCAACCTATGCAAAGGTAAATAGCTTTGGATTCCTTGAAACCCCGTATCGAAAAGTGTTGCATGAAGTTCCAAATCAGGCAGATCTTACCGAAGGCGAAGTTGCAGCTGAATCGATCAAAGGAGTTGTCGAGGTGGGAGAAGAGATCACAGCTGCGATCGCAAAGAAATTGGAAGGCATAAAAGACTTGAAAACGGTCAAAGTGAAACCTCGCGTAACGGATGAAATCGTGTATCTCAATTCATTTCAGGAAGAACGTTCGGTTACGGCAAGTGCAACCACCAAATTCAATGAGGCTGGATATTTTGTCGATGAGAGAACTCCGGCTCGCGTGCATGGAGAAGCGCAAGTGACAGATGTTTCAAATATTCAATTTATTGATGTGGCATCAAACCAGATTTTGTCACTTGCGACGAGTATTATCCCGTTCCTCGAACATGATGATGCGACTCGTGCACTCATGGGAACGAACATGCAGCGCCAGGCAGTACCTTGTATCAAACCGGAACCCCCGCTGGTCGGAACCGGTGTTGAAAAAGCGGCTGCGGAAAACAGCGGATATGTAATCAAAGCTCCCGCTGATGGTGAAATTACGTTTGTTGATGGTGATACGATCGAATTGACTGATAAAAAAGGAAAAGTATATCGCTGGAATTTGGGTAAATTCCTCCGCTCGAATGCGTCAAGTTGTATCAATCAGAAACCGACGGTGACGTTGGGGCAGAAAGTGAAGAAGGGACAGCCGATGTCAGACGGACCGAGTATCAAAGATGGAGAACTGGGTTTGGGACAAAACGTACTCGTCGCCTACATGGTATGGGACGGCTTCAACTACGAAGACGCAATCATCATCTCAAACCGATTGGTAAAGGACGATCGCTACACCTCGATCCATATTGAAGACTATACGATTGACGTGCGTGAAACTAAGTTGGGAGAAGAAGTAATTACTAATGACATCCCAAACGTAAGTGAAGAAAAACTCCGCAATCTTGATTCAGAAGGTATTGTGCGCATCGGTGCCGAGGTACACTCAGGTGATATTTTGGTCGGAAAAATTACCCCGAAAGGTGAGACTGAATTGACACCGGAAGAACGATTGCTCCGTGCAATTTTCGGAGAAAAGGCTCGTGATGTCCGTGACTCTTCACTGTATCTTGAGCACGGCGAACAGGGAAAGGTTATTGACGTGAAAATTTTCTCAGCAGAGGCGGGTGACAAATTGCAGCCAGGTGTGATCAAGCAGGTACAGGTCACCGTTGCTGACATGCGAAAGATCCAGGTCGGAGACAAAATGGCAGGACGCCATGGAAACAAAGGTGTTATTTCGCGTGTAGTTCCGGCAGAAGACATGCCATTCCTTGAAGACGGAACCCCGGTTGATATTATTTTGTCTCCGCTCGGTGTTATCTCACGTATGAATTTGGGTCAGTTGCTTGAAACCCATCTTGGGCTTGCAGCAAATGCGCTCGGGTACAAAGCGGCGACACCAGTGCTGAATGGAATCAATGAAGATCAGATTGTGGAAGAATTGAAAAAAGCAGGATTCCCGACTGACGGTAAATTGCAGCTCTATGACGGACGCACCGGAGAACCATACGACCACAAGACTACGGTCGGATACAACTATATGTTGAAATTGAACCACATGGTCGAAGACAAGATCCATCAGCGCTCGATCGGTCCCTACAGTCTCATCACCCAGCAGCCGCTCGGTGGTAAGGCGCAATTCGGAGGACAGCGCTTTGGAGAAATGGAGGTGTGGGCGCTTGAAGCATATGGCGCTGCTCATACCTTGCAGGAAATTTTGACGATCAAATCAGATGATGTCCCGGGACGCGCGAAAGCATATGAAGCGATTATCAAGGGTGAACCGATCACGAAGATCAATTTGCCGGAATCGTTCAATGTGTTGGTGCGTGAAATGAAAGGTCTTGCTCTTGATGTGGAACTCTTGAAGAAAGACGATGAAGGAAATTATACGGTCGCAGAAGAAGTAGTATCTCAGGGTCGAGAGGTACGAAGAAGTGATTATGGCGATGCAGTCGAGGGGTCTGCTTCCAAGAAAACAGCAGAAACTGAAGAATAATATCCTCTCTATTCATCTCTGCTAAACATACTTACTATGGCACGTGATTCACTACATACTATCAACTTCGATACCTTGCGCCTGAAGATTGCGTCTCCGGACGTCATACGCAAGTGGTCATACGGCGAAGTCTACAAACCTGAAACCATCAACTACCGTACCCAGAAACCGGAAAAAGGCGGACTTTTTGCCGAAGAAATTTTCGGACCGACCAAAGACTGGGAATGCTACTGTGGAAAATATAAAAAGATCCGATACAAGGGAATTGTCTGTGACAAATGTGGCGTCGAAGTTACGCACTCGCTCGTCCGTCGCGAACGTATGGGACATATCGAACTTGCGGCTCCGGTATCACATATCTGGTTCCTCAGAACCATCCCGTCTCGTATCGGTCTCGTACTCGATCTCTCGATCCAGTCACTTGAAAAAGTGATCTACTTTGCGTCATTTATCATCACCCATGTCGACGAGGCGGAAAAAGAAGCTACCGTTGACGCGCTCAAAAAGGAATATAAATCAAAGAAAAAACAGATTGAAAGCGAAGGGGTAAAGAAGCTTGAATCTGCAGAAAAAGGAACCAAAAAAGAAATTGAGAGTGAGCGCGACCGCAAACTCGAAGCACTCGAAGAAGATTTCAAAACTGCTGAAGGAGAATTGAAAGATATTTCGGTCATGAATATCATCTCAGAAGCATATTATCAGGAACTTTCAATCCGTTACGGACATTTGTTTGAAGCAGGAATCGGGGCTGGTGCCGTACGCGGACTCTTGGAGCGTTTGAATATTCCTGAAACGATCGCAAGTCTCGAAGCAGAAACGTTAAAGAGTAAAGGTGCAAAACGCGAACGCCTTATTCGCCGTGTCAAATTATTGAAGAGTCTCCATAAGAACGATATCAAACCGGAATGGATGATCATGAATGCAATCCCGGTCATTCCGCCGGATCTGCGTCCGATGGTCGCACTCGACGGAGGACGATTTGCAACCTCTGATTTGAATGATTTGTACCGCCGTGTCATCAACCGCAACAACCGTCTTCGCCGACTGGTTGAGCTTAATGCTCCCGAGGTTATCTGCCGAAACGAAAAACGCATGTTGCAGGAAGCGGTAGATGCACTTATCGACAACAGCGCACGTGCGTCAAAAACAGTCCGCGCATCGACCGGGCAGAAACGACAACTTCGCTCGCTCGCTGATATTCTCAAAGGTAAGCAGGGACGATTCCGACAGAATTTGCTCGGTAAACGTGTTGACTATTCAGGTCGTTCAGTTATCGTCGTCGGTCCTACCTTGAAAATCGACGAATGTGGATTGCCAAAAACGATTGCGCTTGAACTCTTCAAGCCTTTCATCATGTCTGAAATCATCAAACGTGAACTCGCGCATAATGTACGAAGCGCTTCTCGCTTCATTGAAAGCAATGCGCCTGAGGTGTGGGATATTCTCGAAGAATTGACCAAGAAAACCCGCGTGCTCCTGAACCGTGCGCCAACCCTTCACCGTCTTGGTATCCAGGCATTCAAGCCTCGTCTGGTCGAAGGTAAGGCGATCCGCCTACATCCGCTCGTATGTCCGGCGTTCAATGCAGACTTCGACGGAGACCAGATGGCAGTACACTTGCCTCTGTCAGAACAGGCAAAATGGGAAGCTGAAAACCTGATGGCATCAGAAAAGAACTTGTTGAAACCTGCTACCGGAAGCCCGGTGATCACCCCGCAGCAGGATATTGCGCTCGGATGCTACTACCTGACCAAGTACAGTGAAGCCGACACGGCAGAAGTAAAAAAATATTTCGCGAACGTTACTGAAGCGAAATATGCATATAAGATCCGTCAGATCAGTTTGAAAGAACGAATCATGGTTCGTCTCGGTGAAGGTGAAATGGCAAAATTCCCTGAAGGAACAAAGCCACTTATGGAAACTTCGATCGGACGCATCTTCTTCAATGAAATCTTGCCGGAGAAATTACCATATTATAATGAAACCATTACCAAGAAGCACTTGAGCAATATCATTCAGCTGTTGCTTGAATTGTATGGTCAGGAAACGACGGCGTATCACCTCGATAAAATCAAAGAGCTTGGATATAAATATGTGACCAAGTCAGGGCATTCGCTCGGAAAAGACGACTTCCCGTCAATTGACGCGAAGCGTGAGCTCTTGAATGAAGCGGACAAGAAAGTGGAATTGGTATATGAACAGTTCAACGAAGGTTTGTTGACCGACTCAGAACGTCATGCAAAAATTCTTGAAATTTGGACCGAGGCAAAAGAAGGATTGTTATCACATAGTAAAACTGTACTCAACAAAGATCAGTCGGTGTTTGCCATGATCGATTCTGGTGCTCGTGGTTCATGGGCGCAGCTGGGGCAGGTTATTGCGATGAAAGGTCTCGTGGCGAGTCCGTCAGGAGATATTAT
>CAZNAO010000025.1:0-13317 GCA_964571295.1 uncultured Gammaproteobacteria bacterium
GATCCATGAGTTTGCCTTGTGTAGCAGAACAGACTTTGTTGACGCAGAAAAGTCCGTTTTGACATAAACCAGTATCACATTGTCCTCCGAGACCTGATTCAGCACGAACGCCTACCGAAATTCCAAAAAATACCCCATATAGCACACACACCGTCATGCTGATTAATGTAAGTAAACGGCCCATAGGTTATTCGAAACTATTATTCAGCATAATCTTGCTTGTCATATTAAGGTGTGAGAAAATACAAATAGGGTAAAAATGCAAAATACTCCCTTAGTATAGAATGAAATTATTGCGTATGCAACATAAACAAAAGACCATATTCGTCTGTTCCAAGTGCGATGCGCAGTACCAGAAATGGATCGGACGTTGTCTTGAATGCGGAGCGTGGGGTACGATTACCGAAACCGTCGAAAAGTCTGTTTCCGAAAAAACTTCGTCACTTAGCCGCGCCGCTTCGGTCGAGATACACAAACTTGCACATATCGCATCCGAATCCACCGAACGCATCGGAACCCATCTGCCCGAGCTTGACCGGGTGCTTGGAGGCGGACTGGTTCCCGGAAGCTTTACTCTTCTCGGTGGTGAACCCGGTATTGGAAAATCCACGCTTGCTCTCCAAATCGCAGCATCGCTTCCCTCTTCACTGTATATTTCAGGAGAGGAATCGGTCGGACAGATCAAAATGCGTGCAGACCGGCTGCATATCACCTCGGACACGCTTTCGCTTGCAAATGAAACCAATGCTTCGTCTATTATCAAAACCATTATCGATACCAAACCTTCAGTTGCGGTTATTGATTCTATTCAGACGATTGCAAGCGAATTGGTTGAAGGAGAACCCGGATCAGTCTCACAGATCCGAGCCTGCGCGACCTTGATTCTCGAAGCGGCAAAAGCGACCAGTGTCCCTGTAATTCTTATCGGTCACGTAACCAAAGAAGGCGGAGTTGCGGGACCAAAGACGCTCGAACATCTGGTAGACACGGTTCTCTATCTCGAAGGTGAGCGGTTTTCCACGTATCGCATACTTCGCGCTACCAAAAACCGATTTGGTGCTACCGATGAAGTGGGTATTTTTGAAATGGAAGGAGAAGGATTGATCTCAGTCGGGAATCCGTCCGCTTCTTTGTTGCGCGAACGAGGAGAAGATATGCCAGGGAACGTGGTGACCTGTATTATGGAGGGAAGCCGACCACTCCTGGTCGAAGTACAAGCACTCGTACACAAAACTACCTTCGGGTATCCGGTACGAAAAGCGAGCGGATTTGATTTGAACCGCCTCCACGTACTGGCTGCAGTGCTCGAAAAACGCGCCGGACTTTCACTCTCGCAATATGATATACATCTCAATATTGTCGGTGGACTTCGTATTCAGGAACCTGCAGCTGACCTTGCGATATGTCTTGCGATCGCAAGTTCATTCAAAGATAAATCACTTGGAAGCGATACTGCGGTATTCGGCGAGGTCGGATTGGGAGGAGAAATACGCTCAGTCAGATACCAGGACAAACGGATCAAAGAAGCACGAGACCTCGGCATGAGGCGGATTATTGTCGCTTCGAACAACAAACCGGCTCTTTCAAAGAGTATACAGCTTATTACCGTAAAGAATATAGAAGAATTGATTAAGAAAACGTAATGCGAAGGTCGTTGCAAGCGAAGTTGAGCTGAACAGAATTCTCCGTGCTTTCAAAAACGTCATCCCCGCGAAAGCGGGGATCTTTTGTTGCAAAAGCTGATAGATTATTCCAACTATTAAGATTCCCACTTTCGTGGGAATGACGCACTATGTAATTCACGAGACAAAAAATGTGTTCACAAATAACAAACAAAAAAACCACTCGTACTCCCTGCACTGGTTCCCACGCAATAGTGAGATTCAGTGCATGATTCGAGTGGTTTTTGTATTGAGTCGCGAGCGGTGCCGAAGGCAACCGCCCGCTTCTCGTTGTGCATCAGCTCAGTTGAGCAAGTGCTGCTCGATGCGCTCCACCATCTGGGACGAGGGGCGGATCCGCTTCGACTGAGGGGCAGCGACATGCCGCTCGACGTTGATGACGACCTTACGGCCGCTCATCATCGCCTCGAGGCACTCGGCGCCGAGCGTCGGGTGCTTGAGCACCGTACCCGCGATCTCACGGATGCGATCCATGCCGAGGTCGTGGAAGGCGCGGGCGGCGTCCCGCGTCTCCGTGTTCACCCGGCCGGTGCAGTCCACCCCGAAGGTGTGGATGGTGAACTCCATCGGATGCGTATGCAGCCGATACGGGGGCACCGCGTTGATCTGCAGATTGGCGACGAGATTCCTCGCCTCCGTCTCGCTCATGTTGTTGATGCGTTTCTCCAGATTCTTTTTCACGAAAAACTCCTGAAATGTCTGCGCTTTCTGTGACGGCGTGACGGCCGAGTCCACCCTCAAGCGCTGTAAGGATAGACATAGTTGCGAGTATATATAAAACACCCCAATTTGTCAAGGCAAATCAGGGAGTTGTAACGAAGAAACCACTATCATTCCATATGTACGCGCGCTTCCCATTCTTCCACTCGTTTTTTCAAATCAGGATATCGGGTAAAATCAATTCCCCGTACCGAATCTCTTGCTGCCCGAATGATATCCTGATCCCGCATCGTAGCAAGGCGCAGCTCTTCCATCCCGCTCTGAGATGTACCATATACCTCTCCCGGTCCTCTGGTCTCAAGATCATATTCAGCAAGCGCAAAACCGTCAGTTGTCCGCGCGAAATATTCAAGCCGTTCGTTCGATTTTTCAGTTTCGGTCTCCGTAAAAAGTATACAATATGACTGATGCTCACCTCTGCCCACGCGGCCACGAAATTGGTGTAGCTGAGCAAGACCGAATCGCTCGGCACCTTCAATCATCATGATAGTCGCATTTGGAATATTGACTCCAACCTCGATCACTGAGGTTGAGACCAATAGGTCTATTTCCCCTGAGGCAAACTGTCTCATGATTATATCTTTTTCTTTCGATTTCATCTTTCCGTGCAGGTAGCTCACGCGGAGATCAGGAAAAATGTTGGTTGAAAGTTTTTCATATTCGGACAATACTGTCTTTTTTTCGGAAGAAATGATATGGGAAACGTCTTCTTTTGCATTTCCTTTCGATTTGATAAGAGGGCATACCACAAATACCTGCCTTCCCGCTGTCACTTGATCCCGAATAAATCCGTACGCTTTGTCACGCTTATGCGGATCGACCAACCGGGTCACAATTTCCTTCCTTCCGGCAGGTTTGGTCTTGATATACGATACATCCAAATCTCCATATAATGTTAACGCGTACGAGCGCGGGATCGGGGTTGCAGTCATCGAGAGAAAATGCGGATACACGCCTTCCATTCCCGATTTATCACGGATCGTTTTGCGCTGTTTCACTCCGAACCGATGCTGTTCATCGACTATTACTAATCCCAATTTTGCAAATCGAGTATCCTCGGTCAGAAGCGCATGCGTTCCGATAAGGAGATTAATTTTACCCTCAGAAATTCCAGCTTTCAGCTCTTTCTTTTTTTTGAATTTTACACTCTCCGACTGCTTACCCGTGAGTAGCCCGATCTCCATTTGTGTACCCAATATGCCGACCAATGTCTCATAATGTTGGCGCGCCAGAATCTCGGTCGGCGCCATGATCACTGCCTGATATCCGCTCAGACGGGTCAGATAAGCCGACAGCCCGGCCACGATCGTCTTGCCTGACCCGACATCACCTTGGAGAAGACGATTCATCGGACTTCCTTTTCCAATGTCCTGAAAAATATCCCAAGCTGATTTTTTCTGATCGTGAGTCAGAGTAAACGGGAGTGAGGCGACCATTTCTCTGATTTCAGTTTCTTTAAACTCAATTACCGGAGCTTTCTGTACTGCAGTCGACTGGCGGATGAGCTCAGCACGAAGCTGGAGTACGAATAACTCACCGAATTTCAATCTTTTTTCGGCAGCAACTCGTGCCTCATGATTTTCCGGAAAATGAATATCATGAACCGCATGAGCAAGTGTGATCAAGTTATTTTTTTTTCGTATTTCTTCAGGAATCCATTCTTTGATTTCAGCTGCGAGCGGAATGACTTTTTCGATAAGAAAACGCACTTGTTTTTGCGTCACTCCTGCGGTCAAAGGATATATCGGAACGATGCGCGCAGTATGGGTTGTACTCCTGTCTTCACGAACTTTCTCATATGCCGGACCGACCATCTGCAACCCGAATACATCCTCTTTCACACTTCCCGACAAATACACTTCATCCCCCACCTTCAATACTTTTGCGATAAAAGGTTGTCCGAACCATACCACCCTGATCTGGTCGGTAGCGTCGCGCACGACCGCTTCGGTAATCATCGTACGACGACGTGGGCTGCGTTTGTTTCCAATGAGCTCAATCGTCCCTTTGATCGTAAGATCCACTCCCGACATGACATCCGCAATCGACACTACCGAACGGTAATCTTCATAGCGAAACGGAAAATGAAACAAAAGATCACGCACGTTCCGAATGTTGAGTTGTACCAATTTTTTGTGTAGATTTTTTCCCACCCGGTCAAGCGCGGTTACGGGAGTTGTCAGTCGAGCGCCATTCATACGAATCAGCGTTCGTAGACGTAGAATGAAAGCTGCCCATCGGGCTTATCAACCACTTTCGGCGTCCAGCCGTCGATCGGCCAGACATAGGTAATAATGCGGGTACCCGGTTTCAATTCGCTTAAGAATTTCTGTCCAAGTTTTGCATGTGATTTGTAGCTCAGGAAAAGAAAAATTACGGTTGCATCAGAAATATGTGCCGTATAAAAATTACGGTAACGTATGTCGAATTTTTTACCGAACACTCTTCCTTTCAGACGTGCGATAATATATGGAATCAACGAAACTTCGTAGCCAATTGCAGAGCCGGCTCCATGTCTCAGGGCGTGAAACAATGTCTTTGCATCCCCGCATCCGAGATCATAGACCCGGTCGGATGAAGTTAGAGGGATGAGCTGCGTGAAACGCTCAAGGTCGCGGCTACGCATCGGAACCCAGGGCGCAGCCTTAAGCCCACCATATGCATAGGTGAAGAGCAGGGTCATCAAGATAAGGAAACTTCCGGGGACGATAATCCAGAACCACATAGTATTCATATGGTAGCATAGACATCCTTCTTTTGCTATTCATCAAAAATAATTTTGTTCTACAATAAAACCCTCTATTTAGAGGGTTTTATTCGTATACACATTATCCACGTGCCGCTTTCAAGGCTTTCGTCCACCACATGAGCTGCGGAATCATGCGGTCTGACTGTTTGACCATACGCTCCAACATCTCGTCTGCAGGCACTGCTCCGAATAGTACTGGAAAGTATTGTTCACCCGGAATATGCACTGCTTCACGGATCGGTGCCATCTGGAGCTCAATCGCCATCAATCGAAGATGTTCGACTGCACGGGCACCACTCACTGATCCATAACTTACGAATGCGACCGGTTTGTTGTTCCATTCCTGGTATACCCAATCAATCGCATTCTTAAGAACCGCCGGAGCTGAATGGTTGTATTCCGGAGTGACGATGACAAACGCATCTGCTTCCGCCACTTTTGCGGTAAAACGCGCCACCGCCTCATGTTCATAGGGTTTTGTCTTTTGAGACGGAGTTTCCATGGCATTAAAAAACGGCATATCATAGTCTTTGAGATCCACAATCTCTACCGATACCCCTTCCTGTTTTTTTACTTCCTCCGCGATCCATGCGGCAGCTTTATCCGCAAAGCGCCCTTCACGAACACTCCCGGCAATCACTTTGATATTCAGATTCGACATAGTCTGCTGATTATATTACTTAATAACTTATTTTTTTGGTTTATGCGCACGGACCTCAGTTGTTAGCCGCTTGAGCAGGTCGAACATATGCTCAGTATCCAGTGTATAGCGGACTTCCTGCCCTTGCCGCTCATCCGTCACCAATCCGGTCTCCTTGAGTATTTTTAGGTGTTGCGATACCAGCGGCTGCGAAAGTTTGGTCTTCTTCACGAGCTCAGAAACCGTTTTCCCGCCAGAAAACAGCGCCTCGACGATTCTGTATCGGGGAGCGCTTCCGATTCCTTTTCCGAACTTATTGATTTCATCACATAAGGTAGTCATATCAAGATATTAGCATATTCTAATATATCATGCAAGTGTTCTTTCATTTTGACACCCACTTCCGTAATGTTATACTGGAGAATATACTTACCTTAGCCCTATAACTATGCTGAAGCCACAAATTTTCATCAACCTTCCTGTCATAGACCTCGCACGAGCAACTGCGTTTTATGAAGCACTTGGATTCGTTAAAAATCCGATGTTTTCAAATGAGCATGCAAGTGGTCTTGCCTGGTCCGACGATGTTGCACTTATGCTCCTGACGCATGATTTTTATAGATAATTCCCCCGCAATCGAGCGGTTGCCTATACGCACACGACGAGCGCCGTGCTTTTAGCACTCCAGCTTGACTCAAAAGAAGCGGTCCAGAGATTTGCAGATACCGCCCGAGCCAACGGCGGCGATTATTACAAAGTCACCTTAGAAACCGGTATGCCGGAAGACGCAATGTTTGGTTATGAAGTCGAAGATCTTGATGGACACATCTGGGAGCCCATGTGGATGAATCCAGAACATATGCCGTCGGTTTAACAAAAAACAACGACGTCTTTATGAAACGATATATTGCATTATTGCGCGGAATCAATGTAGGACAAAACCATAGAGTCCCGATGAAACAGCTCAAAGAAATTTTTGAAATGCTTGACTGTACGAATGTCTCAACCTATATCAATTCTGGCAATGTGGTTTTTGAGATGTCTCACGGTGCCACTCTTTCACGCGAGAAGATAGAAAAAACTTTCAAGAAAGAATTCGGTTTTGAAATACCTACTCTCATCAAATCCGAAACGGAAATGAAGACGATCGTCCGCGCAATCCCTGTGGAATGGAAAAATGACGCCACCACACAACGCACTGACGTCGCATATCTATTTCCCGAGGCGGACTCGAAGAAGATACTTGCATCTCTCCCCTTCAATACTGAAATCATCGATGTCCGGTATGTCAAAGGAGCACTTATCTGGAATCTTAACCGCAAAAACTATACCCGGAGTAAACTGAATAAACTGATCGGTCACGCTCTCTACCAGCAGATGACGATGCGTAATGTGAACACTGCACGGTACTTGGCAAATTTGGAATAACGATTGCTCTTTTATTTTTCATTACCAAATGCTTCTTCGAGCTTCTTGATGTCGAATTTTTTCATTTGCAAGAATGCCTGAGTAACGCGCGCGATCTGCTCAGGGGTTCCCGTACTCATCATCTCATCCAGGGCACGCGGAACGATCTGCCACGATACGCCATATACATCTTTAAGCCAGCCGCATTGTTCTGCTTCGGGTACGGCTGAAAGTTTTTCCCAGAAAAAATCTATCTCTTCCTGTGTATTACACCTGACAACCAACGAAATTGCTTCATTGAAGCCGAACTTATGATCATATGCGCTATCCATCGCTGCAAACCACTGCCTCTCAAGCATGAAATCGGTGAACATGAGACTTCCTTCCTTATCAGGTTCCCTACCAGCAGGGTATCGGGCGAGCGTGCCACGTTTTGAATTTTTGAAAATCGAGAGGTAACGGTCAGTCGCTTCTTCGGCCTTGCCGCACACTGAACCCACAAACATGAGCGAAGGGATGATAAGGGGGCGTTCTTCGCCTTCCGGATTAGTAAGAATTAATTGCCACGAAACACCGAACTTATCTTGTATCCAGCCGTAGTGTTTTGAAAACGGATATTCACCGAGCTCCATAAGCGCCGTACCCCCCTCAGAAAGGATATTCCACAACTCATCCAAATGTTCACGTGCCTTAGGATCCCGTGACGGATCAAAGTTCACCATGAAGGATATCGCGGGATTGACCTTGAAATACGGTCCTGCGCTGATGGCCATATATTCGGAACCAGCCAACATGAACGTGAGCATCTCTGCATTGCCTGATGGCGTATCATGAAGAACTTGCGAATGCAGTATTTTTGACTCACCCAAATCTTTGAATGCTCCGACATAAAACTCGACAGCCTGACGCGCTTCGGTGTCAAACCACATATGCGAGACGATTTTCTGCATATACTAAAGGTTAGTGAGAATGTGCGTTATTAAAATTTCTATAGTACCTCTGTGAGGAATCGAACCTCAATTTCCGGCTTCGGAGGCCAGCGTTCTATCCGTTAAACTACAAAGGCATGCCTCAACATAGTAGAATTGCCTGCATAAAAAGTCAATCGAGGACTACCAGAGATGAAATAAATTGAGAATACCTTGCGAATAGAGAATATTGAATACCACATTGCCCCCGAATACCACCGGAACAATATACCTGAGTTTGTAATTGAGAAACGCAAACGGGACAAGCAAGACTTCATTTGGCAAAGGAGCGATCGATGCGAATACAAACAATAAAACCAAGGGCGCCCAGGTATATTTCTCATGAATCTTTTTTATACTCTCCTCCATTTTCCGTGCGGTCTTTCCCCCGACCATTTTCTTCCCCAGATTACCCAGCAAATATGCGATACTGTCAGCCGCCGTCATGCCCAGGCTTATTATGATAATCGTAGTTGAAAAGTTCAAACCGGACTCAAGAAACAAGGGTAAAAATGAGATGGCCGGAATCGGAGCGACGAAATTGAACCCGCTGATAAGCGATATAATAAAAATACCGATATATCCATAGCCCAAAACGACTTCTCGGATATTCTCGCTTCCTCGCGCCAGATCAGCAAAATAAAACGCAATTCCAATTACTGCGATCAGTGCGATTCCCTGAAAGATGAGTTTGAGAATTTTTTTATGTTCCATAGTTTCAAGACAGACGTCGTGTTATCAATGGAAGAAAGCAGAAAAATAACTGGTAGTCTCTGCATAGACCGTGTCAGTTATCGTATCTGAATTTGCATGATTGCGCAATACAAAATTTGTCGCACCTATTTTTTGCATGGAGAGAAGGAGGGTGGCGATTGAAGGACCTGAATCCAGATAATCGACCGAGAGGGTAAGTATTTTTCGATACTCAAAATTTTCCATGCTTTTCCGCGTGATTTCATCTTTTTTATCCGCCTCCGCCCGCGTGAGATAATGCGAAAAATCAACCGATGCAATAATTACTGTAGTATCATCCACCAAGCCGACAATATGCTCTGCCAATATTTTGACCTCATCTTCAGTCATTCCGCTTTTGAGAATAAACGGCACGATTGTTGCCTCAGGAAGGTAATATTTGATATAGGGCATAATCCCGCCGATAGAATGCTCGTTATTAAACGTCTTTTCATCCACTTCTGCAGCATTGTACTTTAAGATTTCTCCAATTGCATTCGTTTTTGGCATCACGTTTCCAAACGGCGTCTTCCATTGAGACTGACTCGTAAGCACCGGATATCTGCCGCGATCATAGTGATTTGGCCCAATCAGAATAACCGTATCAGGTTTTTGCTTTTGGAGAATGCCAAAAAAATCAGCGATCAATTCTCCTGCGAGCAAGTGATGCGGTATGATACCGCCTTGTATCTTGAAATTTGGCACCTCGCCCGCATATTTTTTACTCTCCACGATCCCCTGATAAAATAATTTCTCATCATAGAAAACCAAGGGCTGCTCTCCATAGGTTGCCGTTTCGTATAGGGATCCCGTGTGTTCGCCCGCGGTCAATTTTGATCGATAGATATACCATCCGATACCAGCACCCAAGACAAGTGCAGGTATCAGAAATGATAGGTATCTTGGTTTCATGTGCATCGGCAGGATTATGGAGTATGAGGAGGTTCTGGAGAATCTGGACTGTCATCTTTTTTTATTTCTCCATCTCGATTTTTGGCACTTTTTTGATAGTATATCCCGATCATCAGCACTGTCAGAACCAATGCTCCCACTCCTGCAATAACCTTTTGATAGAGCGAAGCAGTACCGCCCTTATCAGTTTGTTTTTCAATCTGTTTGTTTACTTTTTCTGGACTATTTTGTACTGACCCCTCCTCTTGATTGTCTTTTATAACCTCTCCTTTCCCTTTTTCCGCAATCGATACTGTATCTACCCCACTGCGTCCGTATATCTCGGGTGCATACATAAGCGATGCAAACGTCGGAGGCGCAATGTACGTTCCTGCACTTACGGCTCTGGCTGTATAGGTATAGGTCTGTTTGCCCGCTTTCATATAATAAAGAGAAATGCGCATTCCATTTTCTGTCACTTCCCGATTTCCATTATAGTAATACCATCGATAATCCTGCCCGTACTGTTCATTATTAAATACCGTATTGACAGGAATTAGACCTGCGGGCAATTCGTCATCGATAATTGCATAATATTCTTCAGAAGGCAGCCCGCTTACCGTGATTTCAACTTGAACGGTATCGCCAACTTCGATACTCTTTCCTCCGCGGTCGCTTATATATTTTCGTTCAATAGTAAGCCCATGATTTTCCGGCTTCGCGTTTCTGTCGGTATGGAATTCATGCATGCGAAGTACAGAATATATTTCCCCGTCTCCTGATTTGATTATCTCCAATTTTGACCCTTCCTGTTTCACCGACGACAGAGGAATCGTAATTGTCGGGATCTCTGATTTTGCATCAGTAACCCTACCTCGTGCAATTTCCGTACCATCAAGAACCACTGAATATGCATATTCAGGTTTAAGCTCTTCTCCTGTTTTTGTGTACTCCACCACGCTTTGTACGACCTGTGCCGTGGCAAACGTATTTGTCCAGTATTCACGCACCCTGTGCCGGCTCAAGTAACGAACCGCTTTTGTCGCATGCGCTTTATCGCCTCCACCAGCAATGATCGCGCGCAACGCCAGAGCCGTAGAAGCTTCTTTTGAACCGAAGAATCCTTTGCTCCCCGCTTCCCAATACATGCTTTCTCCTTCGGTTTTTCCGAGCGACAGCAACTGTTTTAATCCATTTTTTTGAGGGTCGGTTTCTCCATTTTTTACATTTGAGAGTACTGCCAACGCAAGAATATCAGGAGTGAGGTTCTCGAAATTTTGTATAGTTTCGGACTTATCAAGCGTCCCTATCACGGTCAATGCATATGTCCGGGCAATACGCTCACTGGGAGTCACCGTATTCTCGGTTCCATCAACTCTGTTGTAGACCACTGTCCCCGAAAGGAACGTTTTTGCCCGCTCAAACATTGAGGCGGGTACTGCAAATCCCAGGTTTTCCGCACGAACCAAATACTCAAGCACATACGCCGTGATAAAGGAGTCAGAGTTCCCGATAGACCACCAGGACCACCCGCCATCTTGCTCTTGTAATACTTCAAGCCGCTTGATTCCCACCTTAATAATATCATCGATATCCTTGTCAGCGATTGCTTCGCCAAATATGTCTTGGTTTTCTTTTGCAATGATTGCCGGGACAAAACGGCTGGTTGTCTGTTCGACACACCCATATGGATAATCGACCAGATATTTCATCGCACTTGGCAGCGTTCCCAAGAGCGTCGGGGCAAGCGACAACGTAATGCTCGTTTTACTGTTATCCGCATCAGGTGAACGTTTGATCGAATAGATCTTCCCTTCTGAACCGACTTCGCTTCGAGTTTCATAAAATCCGAATGCCCAGATCGGCAATACCTGTTTCACCGTGTCTCCAATGCGTGCATTATCCTGTGCCGTGGCAGAAAATTTCAGTGTTCCTGCCTCACTTCCTTTTTCTGGCTTAATTCTCCAATATAGCTGTTTCATGTCTTTCGCAGGAATGGTAACTGCGTCTGCCTGCAGCGCTTCAGCTTCTTTTGAATTAAATTCCAATGCAGTATCAAATACGTGTTCTGAATCTGTAAAATTCTGCACTAAAGCCGAGACTATCACCTCATCTCCTTCACGCAAAATATTAGGAAGGATCGTCCGCACAATCACGTCTTTCGTTACCACAAATTCTTCCTTGGTCTGTCCGACCATCGTATCGGCCGTTGCACCAACCGCGGCCACCACCCAGGTAGTCAAATTATCCGGTATGGTAAACGTGACTTGTGCCCGGCCATTCTCGTCGGTTTTCACGGTCGGATTCCAATATGCAGTATCTTTAAATACGGTGCGTCCGCCGCCACCTCCTTTATCATTATGAACCCACACTCCACCTGCAAAGTAGGTATGATATTTCTCAATTTCCAGATTATATACCGTGAACTTTCCTGCCTGCCATTCAATCGAGCTGACCATCACTTCGCGATTATTGACATCAATCACGTTATCTCCCGCCTGTATATCTCCGGCTTCTTTCCATGCACCATTTACCCAAAGCCTGTGGACCGGGGTAACCTTTAGTGAACCGTTTATAATGAGGTATCCCGACACATCGGTTTTTTCTACTGCAACCACCCGAGCAGGGACCTTGGTTTCTTGATATATGCCTTCGCGGGTAAGTACCATATCACCGACAGCAACCGATTCGATTGCCTTATAGGTCCCATCAGACATAAGCACAGGCGTATCGCCGGCAAAACATCCCATTTCCGCTCCTCCTGATGAGCTGATGCCGTCAAGAGATGAGGCGCCGACCGTGCCATTGTACCGGTCAGACCAAAAACGACTGAAGATGTCTCCATTTTGTTCGCCGGCTAATTCAAAGATTGCCTTATCAACTGCCCACACGGTTACATCTCCTGAAACCGGATTCCCTCCCATATCAGTTGTTTCAATATTTACGCGTACGGTATCGCCGGGTCCGTATGTTTTTCGATCAGGTGTTACTTCAACCACCATCTTTTTGCTTTCCTTAGAAATTTTCAAATCAGTTTCTTGCATATTCAGTTCACGATCGGAAAAACTCAGGGCTTTGACAAAAATATTTGGGATATCGCCTGATTCAAGCGGTACCTCGACATATCCCACATTTCCCTTAAGTCGTACGATCTGATATCGGCGTATACTGTCTCTTTCTAAAGAGATAAACACGTCCCGATCAGGAATTTCCGAAGAAATCGTAATTCGCGCACTATCGGTAGGTTGATACAGCGATTTATCCGCTTTGATCAATAACTGGTTTTCATTTTCCCCTCCATAAAACGGCTGGTCTTTTCCCATTATCCAGATATAGAAATCTTTCACCAGTTTATTCCCTCGTGTATCTTTACCCTCAACTGTTATCGTGAATGATCCGGTTTTCTCTGGAGTAAAATCTATACTTGCTTCACCTTGTTTATTCACCGTTACTGCAGCATCTTTCACGTTTTCCTCCGTTCGCGTGTAATTCGAGTATTTTTGATTGGGGACTTGGGTTTTGACCCAC
>CAZNAO010000026.1:0-13048 GCA_964571295.1 uncultured Gammaproteobacteria bacterium
ATGCGACGGCTTGGTATAGAAGTCGTTCGTGGCGAAGGTGAATGGAATTTCTTTGGTAGTCGCTCGATGTACAGTGTTCACGGTATCCTCTGGAATTGAGAGACAGGTATATGATATACGTCATTTTGTGAGATCAGTCAAGTGAGTGATACATAGCTATCTTGACTTACAGGTGGGTATATGGTATATTCCTCCGTCCCTGCAGGTCGTCCAGAGTGGACGATTTCTGTATGGGACATTCAGGAGTGAGTATGAAGCCGGAGAAGTGTGTTGAGTTCTATTTACCCATGAATGTCGTCTGGATGACGATCTCATGGGCGATTGAAGACGGCAAAAAGATTCGGGTGGAAGTACCTGGTGTAGGGTCAATAGACCTGAAACCGCTCACCCACTCTCGCGAGGAGAGCCTGGTCTACTTCGGGGCTATGGAAGTCGTGACCGATTCTCCGAGTTTCAAGCTGGCAGATTCGCAGAGTGGACTCGTGTCAGGTGTCTTCGACGAGAGCACCGGGCGTATGTGCCTCAGGAACGGTCCGCCACCCCTGCCTCAGCCGAAGGCTGCAACCGAAAGCGGGGGCGTCTACATCTCCCGCTATCTTGCGCCCAACTGAACGCATCCCGACCGCGCACAAAACGCTACGATTGTCCTTGTGACACGTAATGCAAGCGCGTTCGGGGACAATCTACCCTATACCAACATGGTATGGGGTTTTTGTTTTGTGTAATTAAAATAAAAACCCCTATTTTGGGGTGTGCCTATGAAATGGGTCGGCGCGGTACGACCCGATGAGTGCACGCAAGGTGCGCTGTCAGTCGTACCGCTCCGAAGAGCTAGTTGAGCTGCGGATTCCGCTTGGGGTTGCGGAAGATACGGTCGTATCCCTCGCAGTACTCCCGCGAGTTCACCTTGGCGGGTCCGCGCTGCTTGCCGCCATGTTTGCGGTGGTAGACGTTGCCGCCAGGAGAGCCGGGGCACTGCTCCCATTCGCCGCTGCCGTCGGGCGTGGGCGTCACGATTGCGGTCGCGACCTCGACGCGATCCTCGTGATGGCGATGGATCACGTATTGGTTGCCTTCGAGGCGATCAGCCAGCACGATGTGTTCGTCAGGAGCTTTGCTGCTCATGTGTCCTCCAGTGACTGCCTCCCTCTGCAGTCGGTTCATGCGTTGAAGATCAGGGAGATACTGCGGGCAAATAATCTGTAAGCAGTACCCCCACGACCTTTCAAGGCAAGAAAATTGATGTTACCAACAAAAATGAAACATGTCAAGAATAGAAGAATATATAAAAATAACCCGATATCGGGTTATTTTTATTCCGGCTCCATAATTACAGTGTGACCCCGGTGGGGATCGAACCCACGACCATTGGCTTAAAAGGCCACTGCTCTACCAGCTGAGCTACAGGGTCATAAAGACGGAAATATGATATACTATGCATACAAAAAAGTCAAGAAAATGCATATGTCAAAAAATAATGAATTCCACGGTCTGAGTATCACACATTCTTTTGATATTCTCGGGACGGGAAAGCAGGGGCTCTCAGAGACTGAGGCACGGCAACGGCTTAGTGAATACGGTACCAATGAAATCGCTGGAAAAAAAAGTGAGGCAACCGGGTGGAATATTTTTATTGAACAATTCAAAAGTCCACTGATCATTATCTTAATTCTTGCAGGATTAGTCAGTTTTTTGTTACAGGAGTGGGTTGACGTGATCGTAATTGCAATTACAGTTGGGGTAAACGTAATGGTCGGTTTTGTGCAGGAATATCAGGCGAATGCGGCACTTAAAAAATTGAAAAACATGGTGACGTACAGTGCGACGGTGGTACGCGGTGGTGCGGTAGTGCGAGTACCGAGTGAACAGATTGTGCCGGGTGATATCATGAATATCCGTGCGGGAGACAAGGTGCAAGCTGACGGACGTGTAATCGAAGTGTCTGAATGTGAGATAAACGAAGCAGTTCTGACCGGTGAGGTAGAACCGCAACGGAAAATAACCGACAAAATCGTACAAAAAAATATTTCAATTGCAGATCGGGTGAATATGGTATATCGCGGCACTGTCGTGACGCGGGGTCGCGCGGTCATAGTGGTGACGCACACCGGAAGACAGACGGAAATCGGAAAAATTGCGGAAATGGTCGAGAATATCGGAGAAGAAGCGACACCATTGCAGAAACAGATTTCGAAATTGGGGCGCATTCTCGGAATTGTGGTGTTACTGATGTGTACTGCAATTATGGGCCTCGGCATAATATCTTCGTCAGAAGAAGTTGGAAGTGGAATTGAATTGTTCAAGACCGCGGTTGCAGTTGCGGTTGCAGCAATCCCCGAAGGATTGGCGATTTCCATGACCGTTATCCTTGCGATCGGCATGAAGCACGTACTGCGAAGGCAGGCACTGGTCAGAAAATTGCTTGCAGCAGAAACATTGGGATCAGTATCAGTCATTTGTACTGACAAGACTGGAACTTTGACTGAAGGGAATATGTCCGTAGTGCGAGTGGTGACGGGAAGCGCTACGTTTGGCGCGGAAGATATGGTGTTGGAAAAAAATTTGAAAGATGCTGAATTGAAAGATGCGCGCTATGCGCTCGAGCTCGGTATTATCTGCAATGACGGCACGATCGAAAATTATGAGAAATCACGGGAAGAATGGACCGTTTCTGGTAATCTCACGGATGCAGCACTGATCAAGTATGGATTTGCACTGAAGATGTACAAGCCAGAGCTTGATCATGTCTACGAACGCAAGGCGGATATACCGTTCGACAGTAAAAAGAAGTACATGGCAGTGCTCGCGAGCGATGGGACATCGCATATCGTTATTATGAAAGGGGCGCCTGAAAAAATGTATCCGCGTCTTAAAGGGTATCGGGCAGACGGGAAAATGCATGTATGGGGTTCGGGAGGAGAAAAATATATCAGGTCAAAAGAACGGAGTTTGACCGAGGAGGGTCTTCGTGTCATTGCAGTCGCATATAAAGAAGTGCATGCAGGTAAAAAAGTATTGGGAGAACATGATTTGAAAGATTTGGTATTTGCAGGATTGATCGTATTTGCTGACCCTTTGAGAAGTGATGTGCCGGATACTGTTGTTGCTGCCAAGCGCGCAGGAATTCGAGTGATCATGATGACGGGGGATCACAGTGCTACTGCACGTACGATCGCGCGGACTGCAGGAATTGGAGACATGTCAGGCGCCGTCTGTGAAGGAATCGAATTGGATGTCTTAGATGATCGGGAGTTGTTGGAAAAAATAAGAACTGTATCGGTCTTTGCCCGTGTTGAACCAAAACATAAAATGCGAATCGTGAAAGCACTTCAGGCAGAGGGGGAAGTGGTGGCTATGACTGGAGACGGGGTCAATGATGCGCCTGCCTTGAAAGCTGCGGATATCGGAGTTGCGGTTGGGTCGGGTACCGACGTGGCAAAAGAAATTGCCGACCTGATTCTTCTTAATAATTCATTTACCACGATTGTCGCTTCGGTAGAAGAGGGGCGTGGCATCTATCAAAACATCAAAAAAGTGGTCTTGTATTTGCTCTCAAGCAGTTTTTCGGAAGTACTTTTGATTACTGCAAGTATTATTGCGGGACTTCCCTTGCCAGTACTCCCCGTGCAGATTTTATGGGTAAATCTGATACAGGATTCGTTTCCGGTGATTGCACTCGCGTTTGACCGTACCGACAGCGGGAATATGCAGGAACCCCCGAGAAAGCGTAGTGCTCCGATTATCGATTCTGAGATCCGGAATATCATCATTGCAAAAACTATTTTTGCAAATATACTCTTGATCGGGATGTTCCTGTATTTTTATCGGGCACATACGGATATGACCATGATCAGGACGATTATGTTTCTTGCATTCGCGGTTGACGCATTATTCTATATTTATCCAATCAGGAATTTGAAAAAATCATTGTTTCGAATTCCGTGGTTCGACAATAATTATTTAACTCTTGCGGTTGTATTCGGATGGACGATGCTCATTGCAGCGGTTTATTGGGCACCGCTTCAGAATATACTCCATACTGTGCCGTTGGGTAGGCAGGAATGGGGAATTTTGCTGACATTTGGATGTATCAACATGTTGTTTGTGGAATTGACAAAAGCTTACCTTGCTCGTAAGAAATAAAACAAAACACCGCCTACGGCTCTCCTTTGCTATCCTGAAATATGTTCGGGACACCAAAGGGTATGCAGGCGGTGAATGAGAATCCACGTGGTGCATACCGCAAGAGCGATCTGTGTGGCGGACTCAGCAGAAACAGAACATGCCGCATCGGATCGGCTCATGGTTGTCGTAAGGGAGTTGTCGCTTGGGCTCCTTCTCCTGCTGCTTCGGTGGGGGTGCCGGAGGAATAGCGTGGGGCGGTTCAGCCCGTTCGCTTGACACGCGTATGACCGTATACACCATGCAGATGTACAGGGTCGTCAACAGGTAGACGAGAATCGTAATGCAGTGCTCTCTCAAGGCAAGTCTCCTTTTTTGATTTCCGATACCGGACACCTTAAACTATGGATCAGCTCTTGTCAATGTACGGCAGTTGCCCCTTTTAGGCTTTCACGCTACACTATAGCCAAACATGATTTATACCTCTATGACCAAAAAAACCAAACAGACAAAAATCGTCGCGACGATCGGACCAGCGTGTGAAGCTGTAGATACGCTTGAGCGTATGGTAAAAGCTGGTATGAATGTGTGTCGTCTCAATTTTTCCCACGGTTCTCATGAAAATCATGCGATGCTTATTGAACATATTCGTGAGGTGGAAAAACAGACCGGAGAGCCTATTGCAATATTACAGGACTTGCAGGGACCCAAATTGCGGCTTGGTGAGTTACCTGAATCAGGTATTGAATTGAAAGCGGGTGAAGAGGTGGTATTCGCGCATGAGCCAGAGAACTCAGGTGAACTCCCAATTGGTTTTGAACAATTGCATGAATACGTAAAACCGGGAGAACGTATATTGCTTGATGATGGGAAACGGGAAGTAGTTGTCGTTCGTATCGAAAACAAGAAAATTGTCGCGAAAGTGATTGTTGGTGGAGTGCTTACCTCGCACAAAGGATTAAACATCCCTGATTCAGATTTGAAAACTCTTGATGTGTTGACAGATAAAGATAAGACTGATTTACGATTCGGGGTTGAGCATAATGTGGACTGGGTCGCGCTCTCATTTGTCATGGATCCTCAGGATATTCTGGATGTAAAATTCTTTATCAAAGAGGTCGAACAGTCATTGGGGCGAGTAGGAGAAAGTCCGATAAGAGTTATTGCAAAAATAGAAAAACATGAAGCGGTGAAAAAAATAGAAAAAATTATCGAAGTTGCGGACGGAATTATGATTGCGCGAGGTGATTTGGGTATTGAGATGCCCGCTGAGGATGTCCCATTGATCCAGAAAAAAATTATCGATCTTGCTCGTGCGTATGCGAAGCCGGTGATCGTAGCGACTCAGATGCTTGATTCAATGCAACATAGCCCTCGTCCGACACGGGCAGAAGTTTCTGATGTGTCGAATGCGGTCATTGATCATACGGACGCAGTTATGCTCTCAAATGAGACCGCAACGGGAGAATATCCGGTCGAAACCATTGAGACTATGGCAAAAGTTATTGTATCTGCGGAAATCTCGGTCTATGATGATGTAGGGAATGTGATTGGTTCAAAAACCAGAAAAAAAACAGTGGAAGGTACGATGAGTAGCTTGTCAAAATTGGTTGCCGAAGAAGTTGGAGCAAGACTGATTCTTTCGGCATCGTTGTCAGGTGAGACCGGACGTCTGATTTCTGAGTATCGCCCAGAGTTGCCGATTGCAGTCGCGACCAGTTCGGTTCGAGTGCTTCGCCAACTCAATTTGTCCTGGGGCGTGCGTCCGTTTATGCTTGAAGAGTGTAAAACTATAGAAGAGCTTATAGAACGTTCGATTCTAAAACTCAAGGATGCTAAAATGGTGAAGGTCGGAGATCAGATTATTGTGGTTGCGGGAGAGCCGGTCGGACAGGCGGGGCATGTAAATTTGCTCGAAGTGCGCGAGGTAACATGATCGAAAAACAGAAGCTGTTGATAACGGTCGACGAAATTCTCGTCGACCGTTTTATAATATGTTATACTTGATCCTGTCTAAGGCAGATTAAGATAAATTACGCAGATGGTGAATTCTACTATCTGCCTAAATTAATGTAATCTGTGTAATCATTGTTTTATGGCGCGTCACCCAAAAAAGAAACAAGAACATGTCGCACGTGCGAGAGAAGCTGCGCATATATTGTGGTTTGAAGAAATAGGAATTGAGGACATTCCTTTGGTGGGTGGTAAGAATGCATCGCTCGGAGAAATGTATACCGGACTGAAAGCAAAGCATATCTCGGTTCCCAATGGTTTTGCGATTACTGCTCGTGCATATTGGGATTTTTTTCATGCACATGATCTGGATAAGGCGATTAAGAAAGATATCAAAGGTTTGAATGTGTTGAACATTAGAGAATTGACCCGAGTGGGAAAAAAAGTTCGCTCTCGGATTCTGAATGCTGAATTTCCCGAGAATTTGAAAAAAGAAATTATCGATTCGTACGAGTCACTCAAAAAACAAGAAGGGGTTGCGAAACTTTCCGTTGCGGTACGCTCAAGTGCGACTGCCGAAGATTTACCTGATGCGAGTTTTGCTGGACAACAGGAGACGTATCTCAATGTGGAGGGACATGATGAATTATTGCGTGCGGTAAAAAAATGTATTGCGTCACTGTTTACCAATCGTGCGATTTCTTATCGCGAGACCAAAGGATTTGATCACCTGGCCGTGGCATTGTCAGTCACGGTACAAACCATGGTTCGTTCAGATAAAGGTATTTCAGGTGTCATGTTTACAATTGATACCGAATCAGGATTCCCTGGGGTAGTTTTGATCAATGCGTCATATGGATTAGGTGAATATGTGGTGAAAGGTCGGGTAACACCTGATCAATTTTATGTATTCAAAGAAGGGGTGAATAAAGGTAAAAAAGCGATTATTAGCAGAATTTGCGGATCAAAAGAAGTGAAACTAGTGTATGGAACACGTGGAACGACACAGAATGTGGTAACGACCGCGGATCGTCGAAGGCTGTGTATTTCCGACGAAGATGTGTTGACGCTTGCAAAATGGGGAATGGAGATTGAAAAATTCTATCGTAAATCTCAGGATATCGAATGGGCAAAAGATGGAATAACTGGAAAACTGTACATCGTACAGGCACGTCCAGAGACCGTACAATCACAGGCGGATCATACGAGTATTGAATCGTATGAATTGAAGGAGAAGGGAAAAGTGATTGCACGTGGAATATCGATCGGGCAGAAAATAGGTGCGGGAGTGGCACGGGTGATCAATGATCCGAAAGACATGAAGTTGTTCAAGAAAGGCGAAGTATTGATCACGCGTATCACTGACCCTGATTGGGAACCGATCATGCGTCTCGCTGCGGCGATCGTGACCGAGCAGGGTGGGAAGACAAGTCATGCGGCGATTGTATCCCGTGAGCTTGGTGTACCTTGTGTGGTGGGAACGAGTCAGGCGCGTGCATTGGTGAAGACAGGTTCTAAAGTTACGGTTTCATGTGCGGAAGGTGATGAGGGGCGTATTTACAAAGGAATACTTCCATTTGAAGTTAAGAAAACCAAGGTAAAAGATACGGCGAAGACCAGAACCAAAGTTATGATGAATGTGGGTGACCCTGATCATGCGTTTGCATTGTCATACTTGCCGAATGATGGAGTCGGACTTGCGCGGGAAGAATTTATTTTTTCAAATTTTATCCGTATTCATCCGCAAGCACTGTTGAATTTCGACAAGTTAAAGGATAAGAAAGCGAAAAAAAAGATAGTGGAGCTTACTCACGGATACGAAGACAAGCGACAGTACGGAGTCGATAAGTTGGCAGATGGTATCGCACGTATTGCGGCAGCATTCTATCCGCGTGAGGTGATTGTAAGATTGTCTGATTTCAAAACCAATGAATATGCGACGCTGATTGGTGGACATGAATTCGAGCCGAAAGAGGAAAATCCAATGATCGGGTGGCGGGGAGCATCACGGTATTACTCGGATGAGTATAAAGAGGCGTTTGGAATCGAGTGTGAGGCCTTGAAAAAAGTGCGGAGCGAGTGGGGGCTTGATAATGTCATTGTCATGGTTCCGTTTTGCCGCACACCGGAAGAAGGAAAAAGTGTTCTCAAAACCATGGCTGAATTTGGATTGCGCCAAGGTGAAGATAAATTAAAGGTGTATGTCATGTGTGAAATACCTTCGAATGTCATTCTTGCGGAAGAATTTGCTCGCTTGTTCGATGGATTCAGTATCGGATCCAACGATCTGACCCAGTTAACGCTTGGGGTGGATCGGGATTCTGCGCTGGTAAGTCATGTCTATGATGAAAAGAATGCCGCGGTTACGTCACTTATATCTCAAGTAATCAAAGTTGCGCATCGTTACAAACGGAAGATCGGTATTTGTGGACAGGCACCGAGTGATTATCCGGAATTCGCAGAATTTTTAGTACGTGAAGGAATTGATAGTATTTCTCTCAATCCAGACACAGTGATTGCGACCCGTGAACGTATTGCTAAAGCCGAGAAAACATGGGCTGGACAAAAAGGAAAAACTAATCATCGGTTATTGGTCATGGTTGGTCTCATTGGCATGCTTGCTGGGAGCATGATGTTACTTGGTGGAGGATGTAGTGCGATACAAAAAGATGCTCCGGGTACTGTTTCAAACGATATCAGCCCATCTGAAATGAGAATACGAATCGAGAATACCATGCGTTCACGTGGAGGCGGAGATACTGACAAGACCACTTTCACAATTTCATCATTAGGGTCTTTCAAAATTACCTATCCGAAGGATTGGTCCGCAACTGAGATTGCTCACAACACCGGCTTTATGTTCAAGGGGAATACCGATAAGGAATTTCTAACCATGATCAAGCAACCGAAGAGGCAGGGTGGTGAAGGTGCTACTGCGACAGTCGGAGGTGGGTCGGTGGGTGGAGGAGTGCGTACTGTTGTAATTGATGGAGTAACCTATCCGGTAGGGCAGGGTCGTGCGGAGAATGGAGTTGAGATTCAGACGGTGTATATACCGGTGAATGAGACAGAAGAATTGTTCGTGTATGGTTCAATCCCTCCTGAGGAATTTACTGAACTCCTCGAGAGTATCAGTTTTACTCCGGAAGAAAGTATCCCGACAGTGAACACAACAATCGACCCGGGTGAAAATTGCATCAATGTGCTTTCTAAATTGGGAGGTTCTGAAGCGGTGAGCTGTTACTAAATACTATATAATACTCGTTACAAACCCTGTGCTATGTTGGTACAGGGTTTTGATATTCCGGTGAGGAAATTGAAGAAACGAGAGTAAATTGGTATGCTATATTCCACTACTGGTATATATGAAATTTCCCACCCTCACCAAAGCATGCATATTCGTCGTAGCACTAGGACTTATTTTTGGGGTCGCGTATCGGGTAAATGGAATCGAAAGTCAGGGAAATTCGGTAGAAGAACAAAAAAAGCTTCAAGAGGAGTTGAAAAAAATTGAAGCTGAAATCACTCAACTTGAGGATGATTTATCCGTAACCAAAGGTGAGAAAAAGACACTTACCAACAAAATCTTTCAATTACGAAAAGAGCAGGATAAAATACGATTGCAGATTGATGCAACTGCGCTCCGTATCAAAGATTTGAACGGAAAGCTCGTGACCACTGCAGAGGGTATCAAAATGACCGAGAAAAAAACCGAGAACCTCAAAGAAAATCTTGGAGCACTTCTCCGTCTCATGTATCAGCGCAACCATGAAGCAGTAACATTTCGGCTTATCCTCCAAGGAAGATTGGGTGATGCGATGACCGAGGTGAGGAATTTGGAAAAATTGTCTGATTCGATTGGAGAATTGCTTGATAAGACGAGAGAAACCAAGCTTGAACTTGAAAAACAAAAAGAAGTTTTTGCAGCAGAAGAAGAGAATGCAAGTGAGCTCCTCAAATTGACGACAGCACAACAGGCGGCCTTGGGCGGGAAGTTGATCGAGCAAAATCAATTGCTGAAAGACACGCAAGGTAAGGAAGAGAATTATCAGTCGTTGATCCAGGGAAACAAAAAGCGTGCCACTGAGATAAAGAGCAGAATTTATGAGTTACTTGATGTGGGAACCCAAATCACTTTTGGAGAAGCGGTTACAATCGCAACTTGGGTGAGTGAGCAAACCAAAGTCGCTACTTCACTCTTGCTAGCAATCTTGACTCAGGAATCGAATTTGGGAAAAAACGTGGGTACTTGCAATCGTCTAGGAGACCCTCCGGAAAAAAGTTGGAAAGTGATTATGAAACCGACTCGAGACCAGGAACCGTTTAAAAAAATTACCGAAGAGTTGGGAAAAGATCCGGATATTACTCCAGTATCTTGTCCGATGCGAAACAAAGATGGAAGTCAGCTCGGGTGGGGAGGTGCTATGGGGCCTGCACAATTTATCCCGTCGACATGGGTTGGGTACAAAGACAAAGTTTCGGCAATTACCGGTAAGAGCCCCGCAAATCCATGGGATATACGAGATGCGTTTTTGGCTTCCGCACTTCTACTGAAAGCAAATGGTGCTGATGGAACCAGAGAGGGAAACTGGAAAGCGGCAATGCGGTATTTTTCAGGAGGTACTGACCTTAAATATCGATTTTATGGGGATAATGTGCTGGCACTGGCTGATGAGTATGAAGATGATATTGCCGCGCTGAAATAATATTTATTTAAAATTGTTTCATAATCCACTGTACTTCGGCAGGGTAGCTCGATATCACGGTACCGTTATAGTAATATAGCTTTTGTTTGGTTGATGAGGTTGAATACCACCGTGCAGTGCGGGGATTCTGCCCACAGAGATTGCGTCCCACTTCTTCAATCGCGTGTTCAAGTGATTCGAACGGGATCATTGCACCGCCCCATCCGAAAGGATTGTTATTCATCATACGTTTTCCACCGCTCGATTCCCTGACTGCTATAGCGGGCAGGAGTCGCCAATCCATTGCACATGCATCTGCAACAGCGACAAAGGTCTCTCCATGTCCTGCAAGCGGCATGTTTCGTTTTGAAAAATAGGTATCAATTCGAGCGGCACGGTCGTCGGGAATCTGAGGAAAAACGCGGGTGGTAAGCGTATAGGTCGCATCAATCAAACCGAGGGAACATAGGAGAATTACGACGGAAGTCAGATATACATGATGTCGCGCAAAATTTAAAATCGGACGAAACAGGATATGTTTCTTTTTTTGTGCTCGTCGAGCTGTTTTTTTAAATTTTTGTGCTCGTCGGGTTTTTTTTGGTCGGGGCATAAAATTACTACCAGTAACGATAGTATATCACAGTTACGTAAAAATGGGTTAAATCAAAAAAGCACCCGTGTGGATGCTTGATAGCTATATCTTGCCGAGATTCAGTTCCTCGGTAATACGGATTTGTTCGACAAATTCGGGCATGTGAGAAACGAGTATGATAGCTCCTTCGTAATCATTAATTGCTTGCGCAATGACAGGGATATGTCGGAAGTTGATATGATTTGTCGGTTCGTCAAGAATAAGTAGTCCCGGTTTCTGAAGTACAAAACGTGCATAACAGAGCAATCCTTTTTGCCCCTCGGAAAGCGCGCCCACCTTGGTCTTGAGGACGTCGGCAGTAAGGAGGAATTGCGCTCCTGTTGCGTAAATTTCTTGATTATCGGGGACACCCATCATTTCGGCAAGTGCTTCATACGCGGTCATATCGAAATCAAGTCCTGAAAAATCCTGACGATAATAACCAACCTTAATATCCGGGTGAATTATGGCGTCATCAGTCTTTTCAAGTGCGAGTCGTCTAAGGAGTGTGCTTTTACCGATGCCATTGGGACCGACAATAAGCAATCGGTTTCCTTTCCACAATCGGATATCTACTTTTTTGGGGGTGGGAACGTGATTAATCATCGTGTTGACCGTAGAGATGGTCGCAACCACTTGAGACCACGGTTGCGCAGGTATGGTGAATGGGCGAATCGTTTTGTCGTCTCGTTTTACGTCCACCATATTTTCTTCATCCTCTTCCACCTGATCTTTGAGTTTGCTTGCAAGTTTTCGCATCTTACCTCCTTTATGTGCAAAAAAATTCACCTTATCTTTTTTGTCCTGGATATTCTTTCGGAGTTGCGCATTTTTGCGTTCTTCACGTTCAATTTGTGCTTTGATTTCTTCGATTACGTCAAAATAGTTTCCCACATACTGTTCGACTTTTTTGGTATGGAAATCCACGTTCAGGACGCCATCGGTAAATGCATTGAGAAACGTCGCGTCATGTGAAATTACGATGACGGTTTTCTCGTACATCATAAGGAATGCTGTCAAATGAGCGATCCCTTCGGCGTCAAGGTTGTTCGTGGGTTCGTCAAGAAGCAGAATATCTGGTTTTTGGATGAGTGCGTATGCAAGAAGGAGACGCGCATGCTGTCCGCCCGAGAGATCTTTGATTTTTTTGTCGAGGGGAATAGTGAGGTCAACTACAGTGAGTACATCATCCACAAGTTTTTCAAGATTATAGGTGTGCTTGGAAAATGCGGTGGCGAAATATTCCAGTATGGTTAAATCAAAAAATTCCTTCGGCATGACCTGGTGTCCGATCGCCACGCTAGCGTTATTGGTGATGGATATTTTTCCTGAATTAGGCTTGAGGGTTTCTTCACCTGTTGCGTTCATTGCGCCCAAGATAAGTTTGAATATGGTGCTTTTTCCAACGCCGTTTTGTCCCATGATCGTAATTTTTGCATTTTCGCGTACTGAAAAATTTACCTCATCAAGGATAGGTTTATCGTCGGTATATGAAAATGAAACAGTATCGAAACGCACAATTACGTTACCATGATTCATATGAGTGCCTTATAAAACAAATAGCCCATGCGCGAGCTATTATGTGAGCGGACCGGACGGGACTCGAACCCGCAACTTCTGCCGTGACAGGGCAGTGCTCTAACCAGTTGAACTACCG
>CAZNAO010000027.1:0-12906 GCA_964571295.1 uncultured Gammaproteobacteria bacterium
TTCTTCAGGGAAGCCTGAAGCTCGTGACAGGCTGTATACATCAACCAGTGAATCTGCTACCACTTGTGTTCCGTAGCGTATACCGTCGATTCTTCCGAGATTTGAACTATCTTCGCTCGGAACTACAATATAATATACAGGGATTGCATATTTGGTATGCGGAAGCGAAACATCAACAATTTCACACCCACTATCCCGAAGTATTGCGATATTTTCTTCAGTAATGCGACGGACCTCGGGATCCATTCCTTCAAGCTCCATATATTCTTTTGGAACTCCGATACGCATTCCTTTGATCGAGGCACCCAAACATTCACTGTATTTCGGCACAGGATCTCTGACCGTCGTTGCATCACGCTCATCTCTCCCTGCCATGACCTCCATCAGATATGCGATGTCTTCTGCCGTACGCGCAAGCGGACCGACCACATCAAGCGAGCTTGCCATCGGCATAATACCGTACCGAGAATTACGTCCATAGCTCGGACGAAGACCTGCAACACCGCACAAGCTTGCCGGCTGCCGGATTGATCCTCCCGTATCTTCACCGATTGAAAAAAAACATTGTCCATCAGCAATTGATGCGGCTGAACCGCCTGACGAACCGCCAGCGACTTTTGAGGTGTCGTGTGGATTTCGGACCGGACCATACATCGAATGCTCGTTGCTTGCCCCGTGGCCAAATGCATCGCAATTTTGTTTCCCCACCAAGACTGCACCAGCTTCTTTGACTTTCGCGACGACTGTCGCATCGTAGGGAGGGGTATACTTATCAAGAATGGTTGCCGAGGCGGTCGAACGAACATCTGTAGTACAGATTGCATCTTTCACACCAAACGGTATTCCGGTGAGCATGGTCGCTTCTCCTCGCGCAATCATCTGATCAGCCTTGTCCGCAGCCTCCCTCGCAACACTCTCTGAAATCGTAATAAACGCATTAATTAATCCATTGCGTTCTTCAATTCTCTTAAGACACGTTTCGGTCAATTCGCGGGCGGAAAATTCTCGCCCGAGCAACCCTTCATGCACAGACTTCAGGGATCTCTTCAAGATATCATTCGTCATAGACAATTATTGATCTTCAAATACCCGCGGCACTGAGAGCATGTTTTTTTCCGAACGTGGAAAGAGTGAAATAATCTTGGCACGTACTTCCTCATCTGAGGCACCTACCACATCCTCGCGTACTACATTTTTAAGACCGGTCACCTGAGTCGTCGTCTCGGCACCCTCAATATCAACCTCATCCAACAAATCGATATATGACAAAACACCCGACAATTGTTCAGCATACCGTGTTTCTTCATCTGGGGTCAGGGATAGTCGAGCGAGTTTCGCAATACCCCTAATATCTTCTCTGGTAAACGACATATGGAATCTAGTGTATCAGAAACTACTGCCAATCTGCAACTCTTGTATACTACCCTATCTTGACTTTCTTATGTCCTGTGCTATGGTATTTATAAATCGGCATGACTCTTCTTTGTCTCTAGTCCACCAGCATGAAGTTCATGCCAGCGGGCGCATCTCTTGAGAGGATGTCATGCCGATTCCTCCTCTTACTAACGATCCATTCTTCTCCCGAAGAATTTTATTTTTCAGCAATCAAATTCCACAACTCTTTTTCATCGATTATGTCTACTCCCAAAGCTTCCGCTTTGACAAGCTTACTGCCCGCATCTCTCCCAGCCACCACATAATCAGTTCTCTTACTTACCGACCCTGCCACATGTCCACCTAATTGCCTAATCTTTTCAGTAGCCTCATCTCGAGAGAGTGTTTCAAGTGTGCCTGTGAGTACAAACGTCTTACCGCTGAGTGCACTATTTGTTTTTTTGGCACGCTCTGGATAGATAATCTTCACTCCTCGTTTCAAAAGCTCATCCACATGTGCCACTTCACGAGTATCGCCAAAAAATTTAGCAATTGATTCTGCCACTCGAGGACCAATATCTTCGACTTGCTCCAACTCTTCTGCGGTCGCTTTCATTAATTTTTCCAGCGATGAAAATTTTTGTGACAATCGAATTGCAGTTTCTTCTCCTACATGATGAATACCCAATCCAATAATAAACCGGTCAAATGATACTTTTTTTGCTTTTTCAATCGCTGCGATCAAATTTTCTGCAGATTTTTCTCCAAATTTTTCAAGAGTCGATAGCTCGTCTTTCTCAAGGGTAAAAATATCAGCAGCAACAGCAATCAATTTCTCATCCATTAATTTTTCTACAATTTTATCTCCCAATCCTTCAATATCAAATGCATGCTTCCCAGCAAAGTGAATAATTCGCTCACGTTCCTGCGCAAAACATCGACGATTCGAGCAAAATAATGCAGCTGATTTCCCCTGTTTTTTATCTACAATCTCACGCTTTTCGACTAGAGAACCACAGATCGGACATTTCTTCGGAACTGAAACTTTTTTCTCATCACCTGTACGGAGTTTGTCGAGTACCCGAATCACTTTCGGGATGATATCCCCTGCTTTCTCAACGACAACCGAGTCACCGATCTTGACTCCCAGTCGATCAATTTCATCAAAATTATGCAGTGTCGCATGAGTGACCGTAGTTCCCGCAAGCTGCACGGGCGCAAGTAATGCAACGGGAGTGAGAGCTCCGGTGCGCCCCACCTGCACATAAATATCTTGCACCGTTGTCGTTCCTTGTTCTGCTGGAAATTTGAGCGCGATTGCCCAGCGAGGAGCTTTCCCCGTATACCCTAGCGCATGTTGATATTTCTTCTCATTTACCTTAATCACTACCCCATCGATCCAAAAAGACACACCTTTCTTTTTTCCTTGCCAGTGTTTCCAGAATGCAATAATTTCTTCATGTGTACTTACTCTTTTCCAGTGTTCGTCAGTGGTAAATCCAAGTTTTGATAATTCTTTTAGTTCGCCTTCTTGTGTTTCAGGAGCATCACCCAATGAAATATCATAGGCAGTAAATGAAAGTTTTCGTTTTTCAACAATCCGTGAATCAAGCTGCCGAATAGTTCCAGCGGTCGCATTTCTTGGATTAGCAAACAGCGGTTCTTCCTCCTTCGCGCGCTCGCTATTCAATTTTTCAAATTGTGTGATATCCATCCACACCTCTCCTTCAACAACTAAATCCACCTGTTGCTTTAATCTCAAAGGAACAGTATGAATCGTTTTGATATTTTGTGTCACGTCTTCACCTACCACTCCATTTCCACGAGTTGCAGCAGTCTTCAGTATTCCCTGTTCATACGTCAAAACCATGTGGAGTCCATCAATTTTGAGTTCACAGACGTATGACAAATCTTTCGGTTTTGAACCCAATTCTTTGGTAAGCATCTTTTCAATACGAGCCTGCCAATCTGCAATATCATCCTCACCAAACGCATCATTAAACGACCACTGCATCACCTTGTGAGTTAGTTTGTCGAATTTTTCAAGTACGGTTCCGGCAACACGCTGCGTAGGGGAATCCGGTGTCACCAGTTCAGGATATTTTTGTTCGAGCTCGCGTAACTCACGCATAAGCGGATCATACATAGCGTCTGTAACTTCGGGATCGTTCAACACATGATACCGATGTCGAAGTTCATTGATTTGTTCACGGAGTTGTTCAGCGCGTTTTCTGATATTCTGATTTATCATATTTTTTTGTCTGGTTATTTGGTTTTCTGGTCGTAAAAACTACATCACTAGAAAACCAGAAAACCATTCAATCAATCCGTCTCCCCAAAACAATGCGATCACGGTTCCAATTGCCAAAAACGTCCCAAAAGCGATTTCATCTTTTCGATGTTTCTTTTTTGTCGCAAGAAGAGTAATTCCATAGGATGCTCCCACTACATATGCAATACCAAGCGCAGCCACTGTCTTCCAGAGTCCCAGTGCCGCACCCATCAGAAATCCGATCATGATGTCTCCCCCGCCGACCCATCGGCCTTTTGAAAAGATAAACTGAACCGAAAACCATCCGGTCCCGAGTGCGATACCACCCACTATACTACCCCACCCAAGAGGCACATTCAACCATGACAACGTACCAACTATCACGCCCGCACCGACCGTAACACCCGGGTGCACTTCCATATACATCGCATCGTAGGCAAATACAAAAACCAAGGAAGATACTGTCACCAAATCCCGAATCAATGCGATACTCGATATTTCGGGTTGCACCATGAATCGATACATGACACCGAGATATAACGCGATCATCGCGAGCTCGATCAACAGATATCTTACCGGAATTTTTGTCTTGCATTGATAGCATTTCCCCTGAAGCAATGAAAAACTGATGACCGGTATGAGCTCAAACCAGCGCAACTGGTGACCGCATTTCGTACAGTGAGATCTCCCGTGCACAATTGATTCTCCCGCATGAAGACGGTACACGAGCATAGTAATAAAACTGCCGATAATTGCACCCAGACAACCAATACTAATGTAGTAAAAAATAGTGTTCATACTTTACCGTATTTTAGCGTAAAAATAGTTCGAAGCCAAGAGGAGACATATAAAATACACAATAGTGTATAACAAAATCTGTACTTTGTATATTATAAACAAAAATCCAGCCCCTCTGGGACTGGATTTTGGGTATTTTGAGTGCCAAAACTATGGAGTTGGCTGAGTCATACCTGATGGAGTTGCCTGGATATCTCCAGCGGTAAATCCACCTGCTCCGCTCTGGAGTGTTGCAGTAATCGTATAGGTGGTGCCACTTGGTGACGTATACTGATAGTTTTCACCAGAAACTGGACCAGCTGGGATGAGACCCATATATGGAGTGTTACCACAGTTTGCTGTAGTAACAAATCCGGTAGAGTTCAAACATGCGGACGCAGTATCACCTAAATCAATTGCTGATGCAGCAATCGGGTACGTATTGTTGTCCGTATAGTAGAGCTCAAGCGCAGTCTGAATCTGTTTGATATCAGACAGACGTTTTGCGTCATTTGCTTTCTGTCGAGCTGAACCAAGCGCTACTACCGCAAGCGTTGACAATAAACCAATGATTGCGATAACAACGAGCAATTCAATCAACGTAAAACCTTTTTTGTTGTTCATAATGTCTCACCCCCTTCCCCAGTATGAACCATAACTATGTAGTTAGTTATTTCTTCTTTAAAACAGACTTGATCTTTGCAACGGTCTCAGAGGGTTTCGTATGAGCCTTGATCAAATAGTCAACCGCCCCCATCTCAAGCCCACGCTCCACATCGTCTTTTTGACCTAAATTCGTCAATAATATTACCGGAATTTTCTGTGTTTCAGTATCTTTCTTCAATTCTTCTAATACTGCAAATCCATCCATCTTTGGCATGAGGATGTCAAGCAAAATGATGTCTGGTTTCTTTTTTTGCGCAGCTTCCAATCCTTCTTCACCGTTCTCAGCCGTAGTCACTTTGAACTTCTCCATCTCAAGTTTGGTCTTGTAGATATTTGCCAAAAACGTATCATCCTCCACTAAAAGTACATGTATCATGGTATCGGCCATAAGTAGCAGCTAGGTTGATAAATCAACACAAGAATTATAACAGAAAAAGGTCAACAGCCCTAATAGGAAGCTGTGGACAGATTAGAAGTGTCGCAGCGCAAGACCAATCGACACTGCCATACGGGAACCGATATCGCGAAGCACCGGCTTCAATCCTGATTGATAAATCGTGCGTGCCCATGGATCACCTACAAATATCTTCATCTTGAACATGGACTCGAGATAGGTCGCAAGCACGGGAAACAACGATGCCCCGCCCGTCAAAATAATTTTTTCCGGAGTTTTTCCTTCGTTACCTGTCTGTCTTAGGTAGAGATCAAAACTATATTGAATTTCTTTTGCCAGAGGATCAAGAAACGACATAAATAATTCGGGTGGAACTTCAGCACCTGCATACGACATATCTTTTTTTACCTGTGAAACCACTGATTTATCGATTCCTAAATGCTGCGCAAGAATAGTGTCGAGTGTATTCCCTCCAAGATTGAGGCTTCGATGGGTCATTGGCAAGCCATTGTCCACGATGAAAAAATTGGTCCGCTCGGCTCCCACATCTACGATCATAGAAACCGTAGCATCTTTTCCAACAAGAGATCGGGCAAGTGCAAAAGCTTCGGTCTCGAGCTCCTGCAATTCAAGTCCTGCGGCATTAAAAATCGCTGTATAGAACGCAACCAATACTTTTGGCGCAGCAGTCACGAGAAGTGTCGTGTATTTCTTCTGATTTTCATCTTTCGGTGACACTTTCTGAAATACGATCTGCATTTCGTCTGCTGGACGAGAAATCATCTTCGTCACCTCAGCTTCGACAATTTTCGGGAGCTGTTTTTCTTCGACATGCGGAAGATTGAGCACTGCATGAAACACATATGATACCGGCAGGCTCGACGTGACACGTTTCCCAGATACTCGCGCCTCCTTGACAAGTGTTTTCAATAATTCTGCATAAACCTCCACTCGGGACTCATTCAAAATAAAATCACGAATCGAAGTTGGTGCGAGTGCTGGAGATCTATCATCCATCGGGCGCGGTGTCGTCGTGCTCTGTGGCAGAGAACCACTATTCGTCGGAATATGGATATCTAATTCTTTGTCAAGAATACCATACGTCCACAACTGAGGACGACCTTTGGTCTTTTTCAATTCAACCAGCTTGATACCGTGCGCTCCGATATCAATCCCAATATATGATTCTTGTTTGCCGAATAATGACATAGTAAGAATAGTATAACACAAGAAACTCAAAACTTGAAACTCAAATCTTAAAACTAAAACTTTTCAAGAACTCCGTAAGAATTTTACAATTTTAATTATAATTTTACATTGTTAGTTTTGAGCTGCAATCTCATATCCACCATCCCCAATCATCACTGTCACGTCCCCATGCTTATCTGTCCGCCACACCGTACTGTGAATACGTTCGGCACGTTTTAGTACTCGAAGCGAAGGGTGTCCGTATTTATTTCCTTTTCCTGCAGAAACAACTGCATGGACAGGAGAGGTCAAATCCAAAAATTCCTGTCCTGACGAACTATCGCTCCCGTGATGTCCCAGTTTGAGAATATCCACATCCAATTCATCTCCATACACCTCAGCCAAATATTTTTCCAATGAATCTTCCGCATCTCCCATAAGTAGGACAGACGTGGTATCATGTACCACTTTCATTACAATCGAGGTGTCGTTTGATCCTGTATCTTTCTTTAGCCCAGGGATTTTTTGATCTTCTCCGATCGGATGATCCGGATAGAGAAATTCAAGAGTGGTTGATGCGATAGCAACGGTTTCAGGCGACGTAATTTCCCGATAATTCACCCCTTTAGCATGCGCTGCAGCTGAGAATGATTGCCAGAGCTTGCTGTCTTCTTTTTTAAGCCCGTTATAGATCACATTTTTTACTTCGAACTTGTGTAATACGTCTTCGCAACCGCCATAATGATCGAGGTCAGGATGCGTAACTACGAGATAGTCGATTACCCGATCTGTCCAGCTCATGACTCTTCCCAGTGCTTCGAGAATACGACCGTCGATCGCGCAATCGATAAGCATGTCTTCGCCATTCCCAAAATCGAGATACGTCGCATCTCCCTGTCCAATATCAAGAAATGTCACGGTAAGCTGTGACGCACCCGCTTCTTTCACCCCATGAATTTCAGGTTCAGGGTGGGTTCGAAGATCGTATTCGTACCACACACTCACTCCGAGTGCCACGATAATCAGGTAAAATATATATTTCATACCACGCGCGTAATTGCTTTTTTCCGTATATACATACCCAGTAGTATATACGAAATAATCATAATAAACCACGAAATCTTCAGGTCAAAAGCTGCAAATGGCAGATCCGAAAAAAATGTAACCACCTGCACGATATATTCCATTCCCAGGTATGCGAGAATACCTGCAATTCGCCCGATCGGCAAGAATACATACGCAAGCACTACCGAGATTGATCCTGCAATCATGACCCATGGTATAAGCCACAAAATCAGGACGTTAACGATCGGAGCCACTACAGACAGGCGACCAAACTGAAACAATATCAACGGGAGTGTCGCGATGATTGCCGCAAGCGTCGACACTAGTGATTCTTTGGCACCAAACAATCCAGGGACCCTGGTAAACCATGATTCGACTATGGGCGACAGATAGACCAGTCCCGCGGTCGCAAGAAATGACAACTGGAATCCGGCGTCCCAGATGAGGACAAACGGATTCTGCATTGCCATAATGACTGCCGTCATCATAAGTACATTCCCGATTCCACTTCTTCTCCCACTTTGTCTTGCAATGAGCACCAGTATTCCCATGATTCCTGCACGCACGACCGATGCACTTGCTCCCGTAAAAATCACAAAGAGTATAATCCCCACCACAACTACTCCAAACGCTTTTTTCCGAGGAATATACACTGTTTTACAAAGAGCGATAAAAATAGTCGCGATAATCGTGATATTGTAGCCGGAAATCGCGACGATATGCGTGACACCGGTCACTGCGAATAATTCATTCAATGAACCCAAGCCCCCGCGATATCCATAGAGCAATCCTGCAACAAAACTCGCATACGGCTCATGCCAGATGTGTGAAATGGTATCGGCAAGTGATGTCTTGAATGAAAAGATACTACGATACAAGGGATTTCCCATATTTTTTTCAGTCGTCTCAATCACCGGATTCTTACAAATTGCATATATGTTGATACGCGACAGGTACCGATCATATCGGAATACGTTTTTTTCTTTCACGTCTTCGATCGGTTCAGGCCGCTCGATGGTACACTGTATGATCAATTGCTCTCCATATGCATATCGTGGATATAACTCACTTTTCACATATACTTCCCCCTGAATTTCCCGATGACTGTCTATAAATTTTTCTGTACGCACACGATATCTCACTCCGTCAGTCCGTATGTCCGGTTCAGACGAAACAAAAGCGGCAATTGTAACTTCCTGACCAACATACGTATGGATATGTTCAGATGTATTTGCCGGGAATGCCAGCTGATAGCGGATGATTCCGAGTACACCGCACAGGACGGCAAGCAGTATCAATCGCACATGCGATGACTCTCTCCATACGATCGCCGCACACAAAAATACGATACTTCCCCCGATAAGATATCCGATAAATATGAATTGCTCTCTCAGCGATGCGAATGCAATTCCCGAAAGAAAAGAAAAACAGAACACTAAGAATGTTCTGCTTTTTGAGTGCACTATTCTCCTGAAGCCCTCCCTGAACTTCATATCAGACTATAATATTGAGAATCTTCCCTGGCACATAAATCACTTTTTTCGGATCTTTTCCTTCAAGCCATTTTGCAATCTGCTCCTCTGCCCTGACTGCCGCCAGCACTGTCTCTTCCGCTGCGTCCGGCGCCGTTTCAATCGTTCCTCTCATCTTGCCATTGATCTGTACGGCGAGCGTAATCACATGATCAACCATTTTCGATTCATCATAGGCCGGCCATTCTGCATCGTGGATACTTCCCTTTCCTCCGAAAACCGTATGATGTAATTCTTCAGCTAGGTGCACTGCAAATGGCGCAAGGATACGATTGAACCGCTCAAGCACGGATTTCTGGATTTGGTCAGCCTTGGTCAATTCATTTACCATAATCATCATCTCTGATACTGACGTATTGAATTGAAACTTCTCAATATCATTCGTCACCTTCTTGATCATTTTATTCACCAATTTTTCCTGCTCAGGAATTTCGGTTTCCACCAATTCTTTTTCATAGAGTCTCGTATAGCGTTGCAGGAATTTGTAGACACCCTCGACTCCACGCGTACTCCATGCGGCAGATTGAGTGAATGGACCGATAAACATTTCATACAGCCGGAAACTGTCGGCGCCATATTGCGCGATCACATCGTCCGGATTGATCACATTGTTCCAGCGCTTGCTCATCTTGCGACCGTCTTCTGCCATGATCAATCCAACATTGATAAGCTTGTGGAATGGTTCATCAGTTGAGACGACACCCTGATCAAACAAAAACTTGTGCCAGAAACGAGCATAGATTAAATGACGTGTTGCATGTTCGGTTCCTCCGACATAGAGATCGATGCCGTCTTTCCCCATCCAATATTTCTCCTTCTTTGGATCGACCAATTTTTTATTATTCTTCGGATCAATATAGCGAAGATAATACCAGCTTGACCCTGCCCATTGCGGCATCGTATTTGTTTCCCGTTTTCCACCAGGTACATTCACCCAGCTTTCAATTGCCGCAAGCGGAGATTCTCCGGTTCCCGTAGGTTCGTAGTGCTCAACTTCAGGCAATGTAACGGGTAAATCTTCATCTGAAACAACTTCAATACTTCCATCTTCTTTATGAATAAAGGGAAACGGTTCACCCCAGTATCGCTGGCGCGCAAATACCCAGTCGCGAAGTTTGTATTGCACTTTTCGTGTTCCTTTACTGTTTTCTTCGAGCCACGTAGTGATTTTTTCTTTGGCTTCTTTGGTTTTTAATCCATTTAAGAAATCAGAATTTATTCCATATCCATCTAGAACAAAAGGTAATTCATTTTCAATTTTTTCAATTTCTTTTTTCTGAATTTCCTCACCAAAAACTTCACCTTCGTTCGCACTAAAAACAGGTAAAACAACTACTTTTATAGGTAAACTAAACTTCCTTGCAAACTCAAAATCCCGTTCATCATGTGCGGGTACGGCCATCACCGCTCCCGTGCCATACCCCATCATGACATAATCCGCAATCCAGACCGGAACAGATTCGCGGGTAACCGGATGCTCAACGTGGATTCCCTGTAATACGATCCCGGTTTTTTCTTTCGACGTCTGGCGATCCAAATCGCTTTTTGATTTGACTCCGTCGATATACGCTTCGACTTCTCCCCAATTTTTAATTTCTGATCTTAAGTCATCGATAAGCGGATGCTCAGGCGCAAGTACGACATACGTGACACCGAACAGAGTATCGGGACGAGTCGTAAATACCATAATTTCCTTTGGTTCCTCACTCTGAACCCTGAACTTGATTTCTGCTCCTTCCGAGCGCCCGATCCAGTGACGCTGCATATCCTTGATCGACTCTTCCCAATCCAATTTTTCGAGCCCTTCAAGCAATCGATCAGCATATTTCGTAATTTTAATAAGCCACTGGCGAAGTTTTTTCTTCTCCACGTCTGAACCGCAACGCTCACATTTTCCTTCTTCCAAATCTTCAAGCGCCAAACCGGTTTTGCAGGTTGGACACCAGATGATCGGTTCATATACTTCTTCCATGAGACCGGCTTCAAACATTTTCGCAATACACCATTGCGTCCATTGGTAGTACGCAGGATCAGTCGTATTGATTTCCCGCGTCCAGTCAAAATTGAATCCGATTTTTTCAAGCTGTGATTTGAATACTTCGATATTTTTTTCGACCGCCACACGGGGATGTACTTTATTTTTGATTGCAAAATTTTCTGCAGGCAATCCGAATGCATCCCAGCCCATGGGATGTAACACGTTAAACCCATTCATTCGTTTGAATCGGGAGTAAATGTCGGTCGCAATATATCCTTTCGGGTGTCCCACATGAAGACCTGCTCCGCTCGGATACGGAAACATGTCGAGAACATAACACTTTGGCCGATCAGTAGTGTCTTCTACTTTGTACGTACCTTGCTCTTCCCAATAGTTTCTCCATTTTGCCTCAATATCTCTCGGATTGTACACGCTCATACAGACGTATTTAAAGTGGGTTTGAAAAAAGGTAGTAGTTTTGGATGCAGTGCTGGATTCGTCACAACATAGTCTTGTCTTCCCCGAGTCCACGGATTCCCATCACTGTCCGTGACGACTGCACCCGCTTCTCTTGCAATAAAGATGGGGGCAATACAATCCCAATCAAGTCCTGCATTACCAATCGCAAAATCAAAACTTCCTGTGGCTACCAAAGATATGGCTGTTGCTGATCCAAAATTGAGAATGCTTGTATCAGTCTCCAATACGATTCTTGCATTTGCGACTCGATATCGCTCAAAATAATCCCCATACGGACCCGTACGTTGTACTGACCTAAACATATTACCTCGGGCATACGTGAGCACTTCAGTAGTGCTTACCGAAACCGGATTATCGTTCAAGGTAGCACCTTTTCCTTTTTCTGCGAATATCAACTGTTCTGAAACTGGAAAATACACAGCACCGTACACCGGTTCGCCATGATGGAGTACCGCAATGATAACACCCCAGAACGGGACTTTTTTTGCAAAATTTTTGGTTCCGTCGATCGGATCAATAATCCACTCATATTCAGCACCCGTATTGATATCCTCAGATAATTCTTCGCTTTTGATATGATGGGTCGGAAAATGTTTATTGATCGCATCCACGAGAAAACTACTCACCGCAAGATCTGCTTCGGTCAAATAATCAACCGGATTACTCTTGGTGGTGTGCGTCACCCCCCGGACAAAATATTCCCGAGCAATAGCACCCGCCTGTTTGATATGTTCAATCAAAAAATCTTTCATAGTTTTGACAGTATTTGTCTATACTAACGCACAATATTATTTTTCGCAACCCTTCCCTAGACCATCGGCATTGTCCGTACCCGAGCAATCTCTTTCGGTGGATTTCCCATAGCAGACACATCCAACGCTTTCATAACTACATTCTCCGCGATTACTCCCCCAACCCCATGAGTCTTTTCACTTGAATAATCCAGTACTCCTGATTTATAGATTTCATACCCTTGTTTTTCTGCGGTAATGTAATACGTGCTCGGCCCGACCAGAACCGCATACCGCCCGCGTCCATCGGTAATTGCGGTATTCACCAATTTGTTATATGTCGCATCAAATACCCGAATAACCACTTTTGATATCGTACGTCCAGCCCCGTCGACCGATATACCATGACGACCCTTTACTTTCTTCTGGGCAAGACGTTTCATAATTCC
>CAZNAO010000028.1:0-12761 GCA_964571295.1 uncultured Gammaproteobacteria bacterium
TGGGGCAGGTTATTGCGATGAAAGGTCTCGTGGCGAGTCCGTCAGGAGATATTATCGAACTTCCGGTCAAAGGAAACTTCAAGGAAGGGTTTGACGTGCTTGAATTCTTCATCTCAAGTCATGGGGTGCGTAAAGGTCTCTCAGACACGGCACTTCGAACCGCAAACGCGGGATACTTGACCCGACGTCTCGTAGACGTAGCACAGGATGTGGTTGTACGTGAAGATGATTGTGGTGACACCGTGGGTGAAGTATTTACCAAAGAACAATCCGATCAGATGGGAGAAAAACTTTCGGAGCGTGTGCTCGGCCGCTTCGTGCTTGAAGCGGTCAAGGCGGGTGGCGAGACTATCGTGAAAAAAGGCGATGTGGTAACCGAACATGCGTCACGAGAAATCGAGAGACTTGGTGTCGACACCGTACATGTGCGCTCAGTATTGCAGTGTCAGCTTGCAAAAGGAATCTGTGCGAAATGCTATGGATATGATCTCGGCAACCGCACGGTCGTCAAGAAAGGGACTGCCGTCGGAGTAATCGCAGCGCAATCAATCGGTGAACCGGGTACTCAGCTCACCATGCGTACCTTCCATCTCGGAGGTGTAGCAGGTGGTGACATTACCCAAGGTCTTCCTCGGGTAGAAGAACTCTTCGAAGCGCGCATTCCAAAACGCAAAGCACTTCTCTCAGAAGTGGCGGGAACGATCGAAATCGAAGATGCTGATGGTAAGGTTATCTCAGGCCCGACCGGACGAAAGATTTTCGAAGGTCGTCGCGGACAGAAAATCGTCAAAGTCCATCATGATGGGGTCGATGAGGTTACCTATGAAATTCACAGCGAGGATGAGGTGAAAGTTGCAGATGGACAGAAGGTGTCGGCAGGTGATTCATTGATTGTCCGCGGGTCTTCGGGAGAAGAGGTTAAAGCTGAATTTACGGGCAAGGTAAAAGTTGACGGCAGCCGCCTCTACTATACCTATGACGGTAAGACTACCAAGGAATATATCGTTCCATTAGGGTACAAACTTTGGGTGAAAGACGGTGACGTGGTCGCAAAAGGTGACCAATTGACTGAAGGATCAGTAGATTTGAAAGAACTATTTGATCTCAAAGGTCAGGATGCCGTCAAGCGATACGTCCTTTCAGAAATTCAGGAAATCTATGCATCTCAGGGTCAGCGCTTGAACGACAAACACATTGAAATCATCATCAAACAGATGTTCTCACGCGTGTTCGTCGAAGATGCGGGGGACACGGATCTCATTCCGGGCGAAGTGGTGGAGAGGTCCCAGCTTATGATTGCAAACGCGGAAATCAGTGGCAAAAAGAAGCCAGCCCGCGGACGTGACATGCTCATGGGTATCAGTAAGATCTCACTTACGACTCAGTCATTCCTCTCGAGCGCATCATTCCAGGAAACCTCTCGCGTACTGGTCTCAGCTGCGATTACGGGTAAGATGGACCATCTCGAAGGATTGAAAGAAAATGTAATCATCGGTCGCCTCATTCCTGCCGGAACCGGTACGAAGGAACAGGCAATCGAGGTAAGTAGAGATGAGGTGGCAAGTTAATCGGCGGTAACATAGAAGAAAAAAATCTCACGCAGCAATGTGTGAGATTTTATTTGACATAAATTCGAATACCTTGTACTAGTTAATATACCGTCACACATTCTGTGTCTGTGACCACAACACGCACCAAGACTGGGAGGGAAGACAACACATGCGAGACCGCCGAAAGAGACATCCGGGAAAACATACGATTGTGTCACACCACGTCACGGTGAGACTGGTCGAGGTGGCGGCAACGCGCGAGTCCGTGGGATTCGTGAAGAGCCGTCCTCTCATCAGCGCACACACCGCTCTCCGGTAACGTCGCAGACAGCGACGATGCAGGCAGAGTGCGCCGAGCAGCGGAGGCTGCGAAGGGGCAGGCATGGGTGCCATGGCCGAAGGAGTGCATGAGGAAGCGCCGGCAACACATCACCAGGTGAAGGGCCTGAGGCGGGTGGTCATGATACCGCTTTCAGTGCTCGGCTGGCTGCTCTGTCAATTGACCAGGATCCTGGTCAGAGTGATCGAGTGGTGGACCGAGCCTCCCAAAGGTCAAAAGCCTGAAAACGCAGGCACGCGCGTGCGCGTATTTACGGTGACAGAGTCAATACAGTGCAGGTCGACTGCATCCTGTGTGATCTGTCGTTCACTGGACCGGCTGAAAGCCGGGCTCGCACGATCGGGCCCGAATAGATGACTGGTCCTCGGGGGCTGCACGTCAGCCCCCGCCTCCAAAACAATAAACCCTGCACCGTTCTGGTGCAGGGTTTTGATATTATGATTGTTTGAATGTTTTCTGGAAGAGATCCATACTTGCCTTCACCACTTCGATTGCTTTTTGTTTGTCTCCGAATCCGGTTACTTCGACCGTCTTCTTCTTTTCAAGCTTCTTGTACTCTTCAAAAAACTGTTTGATTTCATCAAGAGTGTGCTGTGGAATATCTTTCAGGTCCTGAATGTAGTTTACATTGGGGTCTTTAGTGGCGACTGCGATGATCTTATCGTCAGCTTCTCCACCATCAATCATTCCCATGACGCCCACCACACGAACCTCTGCAAGGCAGAGCGGAGGCAAGACTTCGGAGCAAAGTACCAACACATCGAGATCATCTCCATCTTCGCAATACGTCTGAGGGATCAGTCCGTAATTTTGAGGGTAGTGAACTGCAGAATAGAGCACGCGATCAAGCTTCACCAAGTGGCTGCTTTTATCGATTTCAAATTTTGCTTTGCTTCCGCGGGGGATCTCAATAATTGCTGAGACTACTTCAGGTGCGTTTTCTCCGATGGAGATGGAATGCCATGCGTTAGTTTGTTCCATATAAATGTGTATACGTTAAGTAAGAATATCCTAGCGTATGGAGGGGTGTTTGTAAAGTACAACCATTGATTTTTTGGTTTGTTTTGCTACAATCTGAGTACGTAGTGTATTCATAATGAAGTATAAAGTTAACTATGTCCGGACACTCAAAGTGGCACAACATACAGGGTAAAAAAGGAAAGGCAGACAAGGCGAAAGCAAGTGCGTTTACCAAGGTTTCAAAAGCAATCACGATCGCAGCACAAAACGGCGGTGGAGATCCGGCCATGAATTTCTCATTGCGACTCGCGATCGATAAAGCAAAAGAAGTGAACATGCCGAAAGACAATATTGACCGCGCAGTGAAGAAGGGAACCGGGGAATTGAAAGACGGTGCAGTACTCCAGGAAGTCGTGTATGAGGGGTATGGCCCGGGCGGTATTGCACTCATGGTCGAATCGGTTACCGATAATACCAACCGCGCATTGACCGAAATCAAGAACGCGTTTACGAAAGCTGGAGGATCACTCGGCAGCAAGGGGGCGGTTGCATGGCAATTTGAGTATAAAGCCGTGCTCCGAATTAGCGCTGAGAAAAAGCAAGAAATAAAAAATTGGGAGGAACTTGAACTCTCGCTCATGGATGCAGGAGTCGATGATATCCGCGAAAGTGAAAATGGGGTAGAACTGGTTGGACCAAAAGATACATTCCAGGTAATGCTTGAAGTAGTGCAAAAAGCAGGAATTACCCCTGACAGTTCAGGGCTTGAATGGATGGCGCGTGAAACGATTGCGTTGGATTCCGAACAATCGGGAATACTTGAATCACTTCTCGAAGCACTTGATGAACTAGATGATGTAAAAGAGGTGTATACGAATGCACGCTAGTGAATGCAGTCTCCTCATCGGAGGCTGTTTTAGTACTACTATATCCATGGTAGAATACTCCATACCTATGGCAGCTACGGAAAAAATTACGCGCATTCTCGGTATAGACCCTGGCTTTGGCAGGGTCGGATTTGGAATAATCGATATCAAGGGAGATATGGTCCGGGTCATTGACTATGGCTGTATCGAGACTCGCGCTACAAAGAATTTTCCTGACCGGCTGGAAGAAATTGCGGACGAATTGTATGCGATCATTCGAACTCACAAACCTCATGCCGCTGCGGTCGAAGAATTGTTTTTTTACAAGAATGTCACGACTGCGATCAAGGTGGGACAAGCGCGCGGAGTAATTCTTTTAACCCTAAAAAAAACCAAAGTTCCAATTCACGAATATACTCCACTTGAAGTGAAGCAAAGTGTCACCGGCTACGGAAAGGCGGATAAGACGCAAATGGAGACTATGGTAAAAATGCTTTTGGGAATCAAAAAAAAGATCAGTCCGGACGACGCGGCAGATGCGCTCGCGATTGCGCTCACGTGCGCCGCTTCCAAAAAAATGGAGGAAATAAGGGGATAGTGCTATACTATTCCTCGTGTCCAATATATTAATCATTTTTGCTCATATGAAGATTGCCATCAACGGATTCGGCAGGATCGGCCGCCATGCATTCAAAGTCGCATTCCAGAAAAAGGGAGTTGAGATTGTCGGAATCAATGATCTGACTGATACGAGGACCCTTGCCCATCTCTTGAAACACGATACGGCATACAACGATTTTCCGCTTCCGGTAACGTACGATGAAAAAAACATTATCGTAAAAGGAAAGAAAATCCCGGTCTTTTCTGAAAAAGATCCGGCACTGTTGCCATGGAAAAAGCTCAAAGTCGACGTAGTTATTGAGTCTACCGGCAGATTTACCGATAGTGAAAGTGCGAAAGCGCATCTTGCTGCAGGGGCAAAGAAAGTGGTGATCTCGGCTCCTGGAAAAGGAGAGTTGAAAACCTATGTCCGTGGGGTCAATGATAAAGAATATAAGGGTGAGGCAATTCTCGATAATGCATCATGTACCACCAATTGCGCGGCTCCTATGATGCTGGTTCTTGAGAAAGAGTTTGGAATCGAAAAAGCAATGCTGACGACCGTACATTCGTATACTGCGTCACAGGTCCTCCAGGATGGTCCGTCAAAAGACCTTCGCGAAGCGCGTGCCGCAGCGCAGAATATGGTGCCGACCAAGACCGGAGCTGCAGTCGCGGTTACCCGCACCATTCCTCAGTTAGAAGGGAAGTTCGACGGTCTTTCGGTCCGCGTGCCGACCATTACCGTGTCCCTGACGGATTTGACCGTTCTCCTGAAAAAAGAAGTAACCGTTGAGGAAGTAAATAAAGCGTACGTTAAAGCATCAAAAACATATTTGAAAGGTCTGCTTGCGGTTTCATTTGAGCCGCTGGTCTCAAGCGATTATATCGGAAGCGTGTATTCGGCCGTCGTCGATGCTGAATTGACGCGTGTGGTGGATGGAAACCTGGTCAAGGTAGTCGGCTGGTATGACAATGAATGGGGGTATGCGAATCGACTAGTGGAGATGGTCATGATCGCGGGTAAAAAATAAAAAGTTTAGAGTTCGGAGACAATAGTTCATAGGGAATATAAAATTCGTATTTCCTCTTGATTTTCTTGCTCTTGGCTCTGAACTCTTGGCTCTGAACTCTATATGAAACTTCGTTCTATTACACAAGTCAAAGACCTTGCAGGAAAACGAGTTCTGGTTCGGGTCGATTACAATGTGCCGATTTCCAAAAAAGGAAAGGTGGAAGAAACCTATCGGATCGCAGCCTCTCTTCCGACTATTGAATTGTTGTTAGAACACAAAGCTCGCGTCATTCTCGTCACGCATATCGGCCGCCCGGGCGGCCGTGTGGTAAAAGAATTGAGAGTTGATCCGGTCGCAAAAGTACTGGAGCGTGTATTAAAGAAAAAGGTGAAGATCATCCGCACGAAAGACTGGTCAGACATGACCTCAATCGAAAAAGTCGCGGCAGCCATAAAACCAGGAGGTATCGCGCTCTGCGACAATGTTCGTTTTGCCGAAGGCGAGGAAAAAAATGCAGCATATTTTTCAAAAGAACTCGCGTCCCTCGCTGACATATTTGTGCTTGATGGTTTTGGGGTGGCACACCGTATGAGTCCGTCGGTAACAGGCGTTGCCGACTATATTCCGTCTTACGCGGGTCTGCTTCTTGAGAGAGAAATCAAGGGTTTGTCTCAGGCGCTCGAAGCTCCAAAAAAAGGAAGTGTACTCGTAATCGGAGGGGCGAAGATGGAAACCAAGCTGCCCGTGATTTCGCATCTCAGAAAGAAAGTCGAAACGATTCTGACCGGCGGCGGCATCGTGAATACGTATTTGAAATCGCGCGGATTTGGGATCGGTTCTTCGATCGTCGACGCAACACTTCTCAAAGAAGCCAAAAAGCTCGAAAAAGAGCATCCGGTTTTATGGCCGGTTGATTTGGTGGTCGGTCGGAAGGACGGGTCGGATGCGCGTGTGGTCACAATTGGCGACAGACCTTTTTCAATCTGTAACGATGGTGAAGCTATATTTGATATCGGACCCAAAACCATCAGACGATATGCAGGATATATGAAAACTGCAACGACCATTATCTGGAACGGTGCGATGGGTTACTTCGAACAAAAACCCTACGATACAGGGACGCTCGCAATCGCACGGTTGGTTGCCGCACGGTCACAAGGTGAGGCATTCGGAGTTGTTGGAGGGGGTGAAACGATCCAGGCATTGCGTATGGTGAAAATGGAGGACATGGTCGATCTGGTTTCAACCGGTGGCGGAGCAATGCTCGAATTTTTAGCAGGCGAAAGTTTGCCAGGAGTGAAGATGGTAAGTAAAAAGTAAAAAGATTGGAGAAGAGGATCTACACAGTGTATATTTTTTGAGATAATTTTTTCTATCCACACCTCAAGAGAGAATAAAGCATTATTTTGTGTTATACTTCTCGCATTGGATATTTTATTTTGACTTTTTACTTTAGACTTTTAACTTTTTGTGTATGCCTGTCAAAAAATCATTCGCTCGTCCAGTCGCAGATGAGCAGCCGGCAATGCCGGTGATAACACCGGCACCGGTACGTACCATGGGATCTGAGCGCTCCACAGGGTGCTGTGCTGATGGAAAATGCGAACGCCCCCATCATGCGTGGTGTGGATGGGTAGGAAAAAAACTCTTAACTACGTTTGTCGGAATTTTGATTGTGTACCTCATCGTATTTTTGGGAGTCCTTATCAGAAATGAGATCAAGAAGTATAATTATGTAGGAAAAGCTCCGACCATGGAGAGAACTATCCGCCTGGAAGGTGAAGGAAAGGTAAGTGTAAAGCCTGATATCGCGATGACTACTATGGGGGTCACGACTGAGGCAGCAACCGTGGCAGAAGCACAGACAAAAAATACTGAAACCGTGAACAATCTGATCTCTCGAATCAAGCAGATCGGAATCGATGCAGCTGACATTCAGACCAAGGATTATTCAGTATATCCGGTATACAACTACCCAGAAGGCGGAAGTCCGGTACTTCGCGGATACACGATCAGTCAGAACGTTGAAGTGAAAATCAGAAATCTCGAAAAAGCAAATCAGGTGATCGCACTTGCTGGGGAAGTGGGCGCGACCAATGTAAACGGACTTCAGTTTACCGTTGATGATAAAGATGCATATCTTGATGAAGCCCGGATGGAAGCTCTGAAGAAGGTTTCCGAAAAAGCATCAACCCTTTCAGGTATGCTCGGGCTCGATCTTGCATCAATCGTATCATATGACGAATATGAGATGAGTGCGAATCCATATATGTATGCAGAGCGTTCCTATGCAGCGATGGATAGTATGGGAGGCGGCGCTGCACCTCAAATTGAGGTGGGGACCGAGGATATTGTATTGCGTGTAGGGGTCACCTTTGAACTCAAATAATACGGAAGTAATGATTCAAAAACGGCCTTTTCAAGGCTGTTTTTGTTTGGTATACTTGACTCACTTGTAATTGATATTTTGTATGAAAAAAAATGCTATTAAAGACGTGCGCGCACGAGAAATTCTTGATTCACGCGGCAATCCGACCATTGAGACGGTCGTGGTACTGGAGGATGGAAGTAGAGGTAAGGCCGCGGTGCCTAGCGGAGCATCGACTGGTACGCATGAAGCGATTGAGCTCCGTGATGGGGGTGTCCGGTATCATGGAAAAGGAGTTTTGAAAGCAGTGAAAAATGTACATACGAGTATCAGGAAAGCATTGGTCGGAAAAAACGCTTATGATCAGCGCGCGATTGACGGAATCATGCTGGAACTCGATGGCACGGCAGCAAAGAAAAAAATGGGTGCAAACGCGATTCTTTCGGTATCGCTCGCGGTTGTGCGCGCATCTGCTCTCTCAAGAAAAAAACCAGTATACGCATATATACGTGAAGCATTTTCACTCAAAGAAAAAAAATTCAGAATGCCGGTCGCGACCATGAATATTTTGAATGGTGGAAGGCATGCGAATAACAATCTTACCTGTCAGGAATTCATGATTATTCCGATACATAAAAAAATGAAAGAGCGGGTGCGCATCGGGTCAGAGGTATTTCACAGCCTCAAAGATTTGCTCAGTCAAAAAGGCCTTGCGACTGGAGTGGGAGATGAGGGCGGTTTTGCGCCCAATTTGCCGAATAATGAGCGCGCATTACAGCTCATCATGAAAGCAATCCAGGCTGCAGGATATGCCCCAGGGAGACAGGTGTGTCTAGGGCTTGACATTGCGTCGTCAGAGTTTTACCGGGGTGGAAAGTATTATCTTGAAGGGCCTAAAAATCCGGTTTCTCCTGAGACAGTTATTGCAACGCTCGACGGGTGGGTCAAACGATATCCGATTCTATTTCTTGAAGATGGACTTGCGGAAGACGATTGGAAAAATTGGAAAGTATTGACGAAGAAACTGGGGAACAGAGTATCTCTGGTCGGAGATGATTTGTTTGTGACCAATGTCGAACGATTATCGAAAGGAATTACCGAAGGCGTGGCGAATTCCATTTTAATCAAAGTGAATCAGATTGGTAGTCTGACTGAAACTATTGATGCGATTGAATTAGCAAGAAAACATGGATATACAATCGCGGTTTCGCACCGGTCAGGAGAGACCGGCGACACTTTTATTGCCGATCTTGCGGTAGCGGTAAATTCAGAATTTATCAAGACTGGTTCCCTGTCACGCTCAGAGCGGGTAGAGAAATATAACCGGTTGATGGAAATAGAAGAAGAGCTTGGGTTATAAAATTCTGTATGGCAAAAAAAACAAAAACCCAATCAGAAAATACATTTTCCCCGACCGTCCTCATCATTCTCGATGGATTTGGGCTAGCACCTCCAAAAAATCAAGGCAATGCGATTACCTCGAAAACTGCTCCGAATATTTTCGGATACATGAAAAAATACCCGACGTCAAAATTGAAAACGTATGGAGAACATGTAGGATTGTTTCCGGGGCAACGGGGAAATTCGGAGGCAGGACATTTGAATATCGGAGCCGGACGCATTGTGAAACAGGATCTCGTCGCTATCTCGGACACCATCCATGATGGCACATTTTTCAAAAATGAAGCGTTCAAACAAGCGATTTTTCATGCAAAAAAATACAAATCAGCGGTGCATCTCATGGGACTTCTGACTGATGGAAATTCAGCGCACTCGTATCCGGAACATCTATACGCATTGCTTGAGCTCTGCCGCAGAGAAGAAATGAAAGAAGTCTATGTCCACTTGTTCACCGACGGACGAGACTCTGGTCCACATGCGGCAGCAACCTATCTCCATGAACTTCGGGGGCACATGCTGCATACGGAAAAAATCGCAACCATAATGGGGCGTCTGTATGGCATGGATCGAAACAAAATTTGGGAACGAACTAAGGAAGCATATGAAGCGATCACGATGGGGCGGGGGCACGCGGTCACCAGTGCCGAAGAAGCGCTGGAACAGGCATATAACCGTGGGGAAACTGACGAATTCATCACCCCAACTGTCATGGTTGATGCGAAAGGAAAACCGGTAGGTACGGTCAAGGATCATGATGTCATTATATTCTTCAATGCCAGGTCCGATCGTGCCCGCCAGATCACCAAAGCTTTTGTGCAGGAAGATTTCAATAAGAAAAATCCAGGAGCATTCAGGCGGGTAAAAATTCCCAAAAATATACGATTTGTTGCGCTCACCGATTTTGGTCCTGATCTTGAAAAGATTCTGACCGCGTTTCCGTCACCCGACGTCTACAATACGCTTCCGCTCGCACTTTCACATCTGACCCAGCTGTATATAGCCGAGTCAGAGAAGTATGCCCATGTCACGTATTTTATCAATGGAGGATACGCAGATCCGGTCAATGGAGAAGACCGCATAAAAATAGAATCGAAGACGGTTGCCCATCATGATGAAAAGCCTCAGATGGCAGCGCGTGAGATTACCAAAAAAGTTTTGGGCTTCATGAAAAAAGATATGTACGAATTCTATTGTATCAATTATGCGAATGCGGACATGATCGGGCACACCGAGAATTTCAAGGCAGCGTGTATCGGTGTTGCGACGCTTGATGAATGTGTTGCGGAGATCGTCCAAGAAACTCTGGTCCATAATGGACAAGTGCTGATTGTTGCGGATCATGGAAACGCAGAAGAAATGAAAGATCTCAAAACCGGTGAAGTGGATACCGAACACAGTCTCAATCCGGTGCCCTGTATTCTGATCAGAAATACGACCAAAGGAATTAAACTAAAAGATGGAATTCTTGCCGACGTAGCGCCTACGATTATCAAAATGATCGGAGGACGTCAGCCTCAGGAAATGACCGGTAAACCTCTCGTGTAACCATATGAATCGCCCAAGACCAACAGTACTTGCTATCCTAGACGGATGGGGAGTAGCCCCGCCTAGTGACGGCAATGCAATCTACCACGCCGAAACTCCAAACATGGACCGGTTTGTCCATGAATATCCGGCAATGTCCTTATACGCTTCGGGAAACGAAGTGGGATTGTCGTATGGAGAAATGGGAAATTCAGAAGTCGGGCATCTCAATATCGGAGCCGGACGCGTATACTACCAAACCTTTCCTCGAATCAATAAAACTATCATCGACGGTACATTTTTTCAAAACAAAGCCTTCCTTGCTGCACACGAACAGGTGATGTCGCATAAATCATCGTTGCATCTGATTGGCCTCGTAAGTCCAGGAAATGTACATGCAAGCCAGGAGCACCTCTATACATTATTGGAATTTGCAAAGAAAAATAAAATTAAAAAAGTATACATCCATGTGATTCTCGACGGACGTGATACCCTCTATAATTCAGGTAAAGATTTTGTCTTGAAATTAGAGGAAAAAATCAAAAAAATTGGTGTCGGCGAAATCGCATCACTTTCGGGTCGGTACTATGCCATGGATCGTGACAATCGTTGGGATCGTATCGAACGCGCATATCGCGCTATGGCCGAAGGGGTTGCAGAAGCGTATTTCAAAGATCCGCTCGAAGCGATCGAAGCGTCATATGAGAAACAGGTATATGACGAGGAATTCATTCCGGTCGTTATTGGTAAAGAAGGAAAACCGACTGCACGAATCGAGTCAGGAGACGCAGTGATCTTCTTCAATTTTCGTCCTGACCGTGCACGACAATTGACCAAAGCATTTGTCTTGCCGGGCTTCGATAAATTCAAGCGTGATTACTTGAAAAATTTATTATTCGTCACCATGACCGAATACGAAAAAGAAATTCCGGTCGTGGTCGCATATCCGCCAGTTGTGGTACACAATTGTCTTGCTGAAGTATTGAGTAAAGCGGGGTTGACGCAATTCCATGTCGCGGAAACAGAGAAATATGCCCATATTACGTTCTTTTTGAATGGTACCGTCGAAGATCCGTTTGAAGGGGAAGACCGTGCGATCATTCCCTCACCCAATGTCTCGTCGTATGATAAAGCCCCGGAAATGTCCGCTCCTGAAATCACCAAAAAAACAATTGAAGCGATCGAATCTGATAAATATGATGTGATCCTCCTGAATTTTGCGAACGCGGACATGGTGGGACACACCGGCGATCGCGATGCTACGATCAAAGGGTGTGAAGCGATCGACAAGGGGCTCGGAAAAATCGCGGAATATGTCAAAGCAAAAGGCGGAGTGTTATTGATCACGGCGGATCACGGGAATGCGGAAGAAGTGGTCAACTTGAAGACCGGGGAAAAAGATAAAGAACACAGCAACAACCCGGTACCGTTTCTCATCATTGGTGAACAATTTCGCGGGCTTGCCGGTCCTGCCGGAGACCCACCTGAAGGAGATCTCAGCCTGGTGCACCCGGTCGGAATTCTTGCCGACGTGGCGCCGACCATATTGAAGATTTTGGGAATTGAACAGCCTCCTGAGATGACAGGAAGACCTCTCATATAAGTCCCAAGTTCAAATTCAAAAAGTATAAATAAAATGTCAAATTATGACATTTGTGAAAGGAGGGAAGGTATATGATTTACAAGAACGAACTGCACGGTTTGGTGAATTAGTAATTGAATTTGTTCAGAAATTACCCAAAGATGAAATATCGAAAAGACTAGTACCGCAGTTAGTGGGTGCCGCAACAGCGGTGGGGGCTAATTATTACGAAGCAGATTGTGCTGAAAGTAATAAAGATTTTATACATAAAATGTCAATAGGGAATAAGGAAGTAAAAGAGTCAAAATACTTCATACGCATGTGTGCAAAAGCATATCCGACACATATCGCAGAAGCTCGAAAGATTTGGAAAGAAGCGCATGAATTAAACTGTATTTTTAGTACGATTATCAAGAAAGCAAAAGAGACCCAAAATAAAAAAGATATCCTTGGAGGATAATCTTTTTATTATTTGGATTTTTATTTTTGAATTTGATATTAAAGAATTTGAAATTATATTTTTGTAGCTTCTTTTAGATGGCTCACAATCTCCT
>CAZNAO010000029.1:0-12721 GCA_964571295.1 uncultured Gammaproteobacteria bacterium
CTTCTTGAGGAAGCCCCAACCAAACCACGAAAAGGTATTTTTAGAAAGAATTCCAAGAAAAAATAACCACCATGTTATCATACAAAAAGTCCTGCTTCACAGGTGCTTTTTGTATTATTTAAATTTAGCCTATCTTAGCTCTTTTTTATCTTTTTACCTTGACCAAATCACTCACTTGTGCTATACTATTTTGTTAATTTAAGCTCCTTACTCAAACAAGAAGGTATGTACACGCATGTCCCACAAAAAAAGCAGTCCAAAGATGGACATTCCGTGGTTTAGGTTAGGATTGTTCGCCATCATGCTCAATATCATGCTGAGCATGGGTCCTCTCGGAATTTGTCTACTCCTCACCTTCGTCATCCTGGCGTGGGTGATCGAGACTTTCGTGAGCCTGTGCATTCTCATACTCACCCTCCTTTACAGGCTTTCTGCCTGGCTTTGGAGGAAGTACCAGACCAAACATGGTGGACATCCCTAACACGCAGCCCCGCAGATTCATCTGTCGGGGCTTTGTCAATTTTGGACTACTTTTTAATTCTTTTTTCCCGGAATTACTGAACGCAGTAATTTCTTGATACTCATTTTCCCCTCCTGCTTCAGAGCGTTCCTGATGTGCATCCGTGCACTATGCGTTTTTACCACCTTGATCCAGTCTTGGCTCGGATATTTTCTATTTTTATCAGTGACGATTTCTACCACATCTCCGTTATTGAGTTCAGTATCGAGTGACACCATCTTATCATTCACAATTGCCGCGGTACATCTGTTTCCAATTTCAGAATGAATATGATATGCAAAATCGATCGGCACTGCTCCCTCCGGCAAATCGATCACATCCCCTTTCGGGGTGAATACAAAAATACGTGTCTGCAGGAAATCCACTTTGATTTCTTCAAGATCCGAAAGCTTGTTCAAAATATCTTTCTGGATTTCAGCCAGCTCCTTGACCCATTTGATTTCACGAGACGGCATCCGTGAACCATTCTCCGCATAGTGCCAATGGGCAGCAATACCGAATTCAGCATTTTCATCCATTTCATGCGTCCTAATCTGGAATTCCACCACTTCACCCTCATCTCCGAATACCGTCGTGTGGAGCGACTGATAATCATTGGGTTTTGGCTGGGAAATATAGTCTTTAATGCGCCCTTTCATCGGCGTCCATATCTTATGGAGGATTCCCAGAGTGGCATAACATTCAGCAACCGAGTTTACAATAATTCTGATCGCGACAAGATCGTACACCTTATTGATGTCATTATTTTTCCTAAGTAATTTCTTATACAGACTATACAGACGCTTATTTCTACCGAGAATCGACTCAGGACTAATCCCTGATTTCAGCAATTCATCTTCTGCTTTTTTGATAACACTTGCAAAGTATCTGTCTTTTCCTTCAAGTTTCTCATCTCGTATTTTTTTTACCCGATCATACTCCTTCGGGTATACATGTTTGAATGATAAATCCTCCAATTGCCCTTTAATATCATCCATCCCCAGACGATTGGCAATTGGGGCATAGATTTCAAGACTTTCAAGTGCGATACGATAGCGTTTTTGCGGAGGCAAAGCATCCAAGGTCGTCAAATTATGAATTCGGTCTGCGAATTTGATGATCATGACCCGGATATCTTCCGCCATCGCGACAAACATTTTTCGAAGGTTTTCGATATAACGCTCTACCCCGCGATATTTCAATTTTCCCAATTTCGTAATACCCCTGACCATCGATGCCACTTCTGACCCGAAATTCTTCTCAATATCTTCAAGCGTTCGGGTGGTGTCTTCGGGCACATCATGCAGAAGCGTCGCAATGATTATCACCGGGTCGATCCGGATCTCTGCCAAAATATAGGCAGCCGCAAGCGGATGCGTGATATAGGGTTCACCGGATTTTCTTACCTGGCCCGCATGCGCATCTGCCGCAAAATCATATGCAAGACGCATCATATCGAAATCAGCGTTTGGATTGTACCCACGCACCAATTCGATCAATCCTTCAATTGTCTGTTTTTTAGGCATATCTTATGAACTTTTCCAACACATCCACCATAACACTCTTGTATACATTTTACAAGACATTTACGTAAATATACAAAATACATGGATCAACATACAAATCCTCAAAAGGTTCCTTGTATATTCTTCCATGTATTTTATATTTTCTTTCGACGTTATGGGTTTTCAATTCTAACTATAGTATTTCTTCCAAAATCCTTTTTAACTCTTCTTTGGTATGATAGTCAATTACAATCGTTCCGCGCTCACCTTTACTAGTGATTCTCACACGCGTATTGAGCCGGTCTTCGAGCATACGTTCTTGTGCCGACACATTCGGATCGCGGCGAACCGAACCTTTGCGCGATGCAGCACCTTTGCTTGACACTTCGGCTTCAAGCGCCCTGACGCTCATTTGTTTCCCTGCCATGCTATTGAATACCTCGAGCTGCTCATGCTCGTCTTTCAAACTGAGGAGTGCACGTGCCTTACCCGCACTTATTTCGCCCGAAATAAGAGCTTTCTGTATTGTGGAGGGTAAATCGAGTAGACGAATGGTGTTTGCGACTGCAGGACGACTCTTTCCCACCTGGTCTGCAACTTCTGCCTGGGTCAGATTGAATTCTTCCATCAGCCGTGAATATGCATACGCTTCTTCAATCGCATTAAGCGCCTGGCGCTGGATATTTTCGATCAATGCGAGCTCCAATTTTTCCTGTTGCGTCGCTGTTCGCACGAGCGCGGGAACGGTTCCCAAACCTGCAATTTGAGATGCCCGAAGACGCCGTTCACCGGCAATAAGTTCATACCCCCCATCCGCTTTTTCGGTCACGACCAGCGGCTGAAGAATACCATGCTTTTTGATTGATGCGACCAAATCTTCCAAATCCTGATGATTGAATTCCTTTCTCGGCTGCTCAGTGTTTGGCGTGATTTCCGATAACGGAATCTGGAGTATTTCATCCCTTTTCTGCGGAATCAATCCGGTTTCTTTTCTGATGATGTCTCGTACTTTTTTCTGCTGCGGAATCAATGATCCGAGCCCCTTACCAAGTGCCATACGCAAAAATTATTGTTGATGACGTTCAAGAATTTCCCGTGCCAATTTCTCATATGCCCGAGATCCCTTACCACTCGGCTCATATTGCAGAATTGATTGACCGAAACTCGGAGCTTCTGCAAGACGCACGGTCCGCGGAATAACTGATCGGAAAATATTATCCGGAAAATATTTGTACAATTCGGTCATGACCTCCCCCGAGAGCTTGGTGCGTTTGTCGAACATGGTCAATACCGCTCCCAAGACCTGTAACTCCGGATGGATATGCGTCTGTACCAGTTTCACGGTTTCAAGCAATTGTCCCAGTCCTTCGAGCGCATAATATTCCGCCTGAACCGGAATCAATAATTGATCTGCCGCAACAAGACTATTGACCGTGAGGAGACCGAGGGATGGCGGGCAGTCGATAAAAATATAATCATATCCGTGCCTGATTTCACTTAGAAGCTCGCGCAGTTGAAATTCCCGATTGTCGACCGAGACCAGTTCTACCGAAGCTCCGGCGAGATTCTGTGTCGCAGGGGCGATCCTGAGCCCCTCATGCGACGTATCAAATACGATATCGGAAACATGCCGCTGACGCGCGAGTGCCTCGTAAATTCCGTGTTCGAGGTGGCTTCGATCGACTCCGAGCCCGCTCGTGGCGTTGCCCTGCGGATCCATGTCCACAATCAAGACCATTTTACCAAGCTCAGCCAAAAAAGCGGCGACATTGACGGTCGTAGTGGTCTTGCCAACACCCCCTTTTTGATTGACGACTGAGATGACTTTTGCCATAAAGACTATATCGTATACAGTATAGCATATCGTTGACAAAAGAGCGAGTACCAGGTATACTCGATTGCATTGAATACATACGCCGCTGTGGTGGAACTGGTAGACACGCACGACTCAAAATCGTGTGCCTCACGGCATGTCGGTTCGATTCCGACCAGCGGCACCATAAAAACAAAAAACCTTTTATCAAGGTTTTTTGTTTTTATACACCTTTCCATTGACTTTTCCGTTTTTTTCTGCCATACTCGTGCCAATTGCTGCAATCCCTGCAGTAGGAGGAACCACACACATGTTCTGTTACGAAATTTTCGTCCGCTCCACAGGGAAGGTCGATTACTTTCCCAAGATCACCCTCTGCCGCTTCGGAATCGAGGTGGGAGGTGGTGGGCGCAACATGCCGTCTACCTTCATTTCAGCAAACAAGAATCTGCGATCCCGTCTCACTGACCCAGATGCACCTCAAGGGGACCATCACAACCTTATCGAGGCTGAAATCGTCATGGGGGGACATGACAAGCCGCTTCTTGTCGAATCCTGGACTTCAGCCCTGCTCGACGATCACGCCCTCGTACTCTGTCACGTGGCGTCGAGCGGCAAGGGTGTGATCACCCCGAACGAACAGGTGACGACCTGGGCGCATGGACAGCGCTGGAAAAATCCCCGCCCGGCAAACTACGCGAGCCTCGGGGTGATCGCCGAGCGACTGATGGTCATGAAGCGGGACAGTGCATTCACCTGGAAACAGGTGAGTAAGCACGGCAAGGAGACGACTGGCACGGTCATCTATGACGGCCGTGGGCAGGATGCACCGTTCCGCTTCGTAGGGCACACCGCTCTCAAGGCGACGGGCTAGCATGGAGACCGAGCTGCGTGTACATGCAGCTCGGTCATCCTCACTTCAGTTTAAATACAGCAACCGCAGTCGATGCGGTTTTTGAATATCCAATTTTGTGATAGATTATGGAGTATATGAAACCTATTTTTTACGACTCTTGTATTGGTATCGGTCTCTTGATCTCCGTTCTTATTGGAATTATTTTCCTTCATTCTACCCCGCTTATTTCCTTTTTAGGCTTTACTGCATTTGGTATTCTCATCTGGGGCAGTTTTGTTGAACCACACATTATCACGATCAATCGAGTACCAGTTCCTCTACAACAAACTACCTATCCGTTTACGATTGCTGTTTTGACTGATTTGCACGCGGGTCCCTATAAAAAAACAAATTTTTTCGAACGCCTCGTCGCCGAAACGATCGCGCTCAACCCTGATCTTGTCGTCATTGTCGGGGACCATGTCTATAATTGCGTTACCGATCTTGACGAAGTAACCTATCTTTCACCACTCAAAAAACTCGCTCTACGCTTCCCCGTATACGCCGTCCATGGCAATCATGAATATGGCATGGGAGAATACGCGCAGGAATATGCAGACGTGAGCGAACACGTAAAAAAAATAATGCAGTCCTACGGCATTATCTATCTCCAAAATGAAACTACAACAATTACGATCAACAGACAGGAAATAACCCTATTCGGAGGTGATGAACTCTGGGCTCATAAACTTGAGTACACTTCGCTTACCGAGCGAGATGAATCATCTCTCACGATTGCGCTTGTACACAATCCTGCGTACCTGCATTATCCACATCCCAAAGGAATTGATCTTACTATCTCCGGACACACCCATGGCGGACAGCTCCGTCTTCCTTTCATCGGACCTATTGCACAAGTCGACCATCTCATTCCGCGACATCTATATCAAGGACTTCATGAACCGGAACACACTGGTGAATTCCTCTTTGTCTCACGTGGACTCGGAGAGTCTGAACCGCGGGCGAGATTATTTTGTCCACCGGAAATTGCGTTGCTTGAAATTAAACCCAGAAACACTTAAAAAAAGACAAAAGCTTTTCAAGTGTTTTCATCTCGCAAACAAAAATCTAATTGTATTCCCTGCAAATAAAGTCAAAAGTACAACAATTGTCACCGCGACTATGCCTCCGAGAAAGATGAAAAATGCAGCTTTTTTGTATGGGATATTGAAGATAAACGCAACTAGTGATGCAGTCCATGCACCAGTCAATGGTAATGGAATCGCGATAAAACTTACCAATGCGATTGCTCCGTATTTCTCATATTTTTTTGCAAATTCAACACGATCTTTTTCCACTTTCTTAATAAGAAATGGACCAATCACCGGCAGTGTCAAAATCCAATGATACATCTTCGGTAACACCCACAGCAGCACAAATACTGGCACCATATTCCCTGACAATGCGAGCAACCAGACTTCCCATACCGGAAGATTAAAGGTCTCAATACCGAGTGGAATCGAGACCTGGAATTCGGTCAGAGGAATCATGGACAGGAAAAAGACCGCAAACTCATGCGGAACACCTGCGACCCATGTAACCGGATTGATCATAGATTAACGCCACTCATAATTACGAAATGCCCACTCGGCCAGCGCGACAGCATCGGTAAATCGGGATTCAGTCCCTTGTGAACCGAATACTACCACTAATACTGAACGAGTCTCGTCTGCAATAAATCTTCCGACAAAATTATAGTCAGACTCAACAATATATCCTGTTTTTCCCACGACAGGTTCGGTGAAATCATTGGCGATCCAGTTCGTCAAAAGCCAATTAGTACTCCAAATCGTCTTGGTTTTCTCGCCAATCTTCCCCGCATAATCTACTGAATGGAGCGATATCGTGCGTACGATATGTTCATTTCTGAGAGCCTCAGCCAGGAGTATTGCCGCGTCCGAAGCCGATGAACGATTTCCTGGGTCAAGACCGGTCGGCTCAGTAAATACCGTATCGGTTAGCCCAAGCTCGTGCGCTTTCTCATTCATACGTGCAACAAATTCTTCACGGGATAGTCCCGAACCGTCAACAAGCGTCAATATCGCCCTATTTGACGATACTACGAGTCCGATTTGAAACCACTCTTCACGCGTCGCGACGGCACCAGGAAACACATGCGAATCGAAGATACTGTCTTTCGTCGACGTTATCACACCCCCCCAGTCAGTCGTATATTCTTCGAGCACGAGAGCGCTCATAAGTTTGGTAATACTTGCGAGTGGACGAGAATCATATTCTCCTATTCCGAATAATACTTTTCCTGAATTAATATCCTTTACCAATATATTTGATGCGGAAATCAGGCGGGTATCAAAAGGCACAAACATGGTTCTCTGTTCAGGAATTGCAACCGGAGGATCTGTCGAGATATCCCCTCCGATCATATACGATGCGTACTTTCTCACCCCACGAACATCAGCCGGTGGATCTACCAACGCGACAGTTGACGACGTGACCATGCTCGACAGGTGGACGGGAGCAAACAATCTCGTATAAATGGTATACGTTGCAGCACCGAGAATAATTGCTGATAAAAGACTCCCAACCACAATATTTCTCCACGTATTCTGAAATGAACCAGGTACCATCTCAACTTGTTTTTGTGATAAAAAATTCATACTCATACAACTTGACTCTCATTCTGCGCTCCAAAATGGGGATGATTGCGAATATTCGCGTACTCGGGCAAATCCTCAACCCGACCAACTCCCAAATGTCTCAAAGCCGCAACCGAAAGAGTGTAGGTGGGCAGCACGCTATCCTTCGATTCATGTTCTTCGATCAAATCACGGATAAGGAGTGTCCGGAGGATTACCGCACAATTCACCCCCCGGATTTCTTCAATTTCCGGCCGGGTGAGTGGGCCTCGGTATCCGATGACGGTCAGGGTTTCCAATTGTGCCCTTGTCAATTCTCCCAACATGTCGCTCGCTACGAATTTCTCAACCATTTCCGCATTTTCGGGATTAGTAGTCAATTGAATCGAATCTTCGACTCGGACAAAATGTATCCCGCACGAAGCGGTGTATTTCTGTTCGATTTCCCCAAGCGCCGCCTCGATACTCCCCGGTGAGACTTCAAGAGCTTTCGCAATCTGTGCAACTGTAAGCGGACGCGATGCCACAAATAAAATTGATTCGATACTACTCGTGTAATTCATACTAATACTTTTTCGATATGTATATCGGTAAATGCATTATCTTGAGCAATTAAAATTTCCCGTTGTCTGACCAGCTCAAGAATTGCTAAAAATCCGACAATTATTTCTGTTTTTGAAGCACCTGCGCCGATGATATCGGAAAATTTCGTGCGCTCTTCAACTTCAAGCAACTTTTTGAGGCGATGCATGGTATCTTTGAGCGATATAGCCTTGTCAATTCTGGTTTGCAGCAACGGCTTTGGTGGTTTCAGTCGGTCAAGTAACCGTGCGATTGCCGTATTCCACGTGGCCATGGTCAGATTTTCAGGCAGTGGAATATTCTCTGGAATTCGCGGTGGTTCCATACGGACATACCCACGAATAGGCGCAAGCCACTTCTTATGTATTTCCCTACTTGCCTCTACGAATAATTGATAGATTCTCAACTGCTCTTCAAGTGGTTTGCCGTCGTCTTCATCAGGCTCAAATGACAATAATAAGTGTCTTGACTTGGTGAACAATAGCTTGGTCGCGATGATCAAAAAATCCGCAAGCTCCTCTGCTTCCACCTCTTCCAGACCTTCCACATACCGGACAAATTGCTCGGTCACCTGTGAAAGCGCGATTTCGCTGATTTCCATTTTCTCATCTTGAATCAATGAGAGCAAAAGTTCAAGAGGACCACTGAATTGTCCGACGACGACCTGGTGCATAGTACACGTAGTCTATCATGCTCGACCCCTACTCACAAGATGCTAACCTTCCCACAGGTTGAATGCATTATGGTTAAAATAGACGACCTGTACGTTCGGATTTTTCTTCAATAGACGTATCACCTCACCCATCTGATCTTCACGGTTAAATCCCTCCAACGTAGCTTCAACTCCATATACTTCAGACTTTGGCAATCCGGTAAATATACGACTGACTGAAGTTGCTGAACGTATACAGACCGTTGCGGTAGTAGCCCCACAAAACTCAAGCACGACCATCGCACTGTCTTTCGCATAGGTGCGCGGAAGAAGCGGCGAGGCAAGAATACGGTCTCCCGTGAATGTTCCGTACCCCATCATTTCAAGCGCTAGAAATGTTCCATTCCTCATGACCTGGGCACCCTCAAATCTGTCCGGCAAACCAACAAATACCACCGGAAACATTGGATTGAGGTTCAGAGATTGAATTGTCGACAACGTCTCCCGAACCACTTCCCCCGCACGCACCCATTCGTCATTTTTGATGACTATAGACCGCACGAATATAAATACGAGCGATGCAATCAATACAGCATAGATCATTTGTGATCGCTTCAGATGCTTCGCGAATATGTATACTGCCCCTGCAACCCCAAGAGCCGCAAAGACTGAAGGAAGGTACGTGTAGCGCTCTCCCTCATTACTCACGGCATTGTATTCCAGACTCACATATGGAATAAGTGCGACCACATACAATACCATAACCACGAGAGCTGCACGCACGTAGTTACGATATATCCATATCACACCTCCAAGTACACCTACGAAAAGTATGGCAAGCAACTGGTTTGAAATAAGACCAGTCGCCACAATATCCCGCCATGGATAGGACCAAAACATTCCTATCGTCATTTTTACTCCCATTTTTACCGAATCAACCAGCGATACATCAAGAGAACTGTCCCCATAATACCCGAACACTATGCCGGTGGCATACTTCCTTGCCAACAGATAGCATATGATGAGTACAGCCAATGGCACGTATCGTTTGAGGATATAATAAAAACTATTTCTAAGCACTTCCCGTCCACCAGCCAGCGCGATTCGTCCGTTCCACCAGTCGATACATGCAAACGCGATAATAAACGTAATTCCAATTTCTTTGGTTAAAAGCGATGCGGCAATGCTCGTGAACGCTGCGATGTAGTATTTTCTGTGTTGCGTTGACGAATATACCGAATACCAATATAAAGCGGCCACATATAACAAAGTTGCAAGCAGATGTGGTACCCCTGAAATCCATGTCACCGTTTCCACATGGCTCGGTAAAGCAATGAATAATATTGCAGCAGCAGCTGCCACATAGGTATTTCGGAATAGTCGAAACACCAACCCGGATAGTATCCACGCAGTTCCTCCCAGTAACAGTATATTCACAAGGTGGTATCCTGCTGGATGAAGATGAAACAAGTGGTATTCCAGGTACATGACGAGATTGAATACAGGGCCATAGGTGCTCCCCACCCGCTCACCGACAATATTGGTTCCAAAAAACGTGAAAATATTTTCCGTATTTTTGGCAACAGAGACTGCGTGCCAGTCATCACTCAAAAATCCGACTGAAAGTGCCGGAAAATACACCATTAGCGCAAGCACACCTAAGACCACTCCCCACCCTATATGCCGTAACTTATGATTTTGTATATATTCCACGAAGCGCATAGAGACGAATTTTTATAATGTCGCCTAAAATTTGTATCCCGTGTTTCAATACACGTACTCCACCTCTCCCGGTAATGCTCGATGCCTTGAGTGTTACCGGCAATTCACGAAATGAAATACTCTGTGCCTCAGCAATCAGAAACAATTCGATATCAAATACCCACTGTCCGGTCTGCACTAAGGGAAATATGGTGTCGGCCGCTGTCTTACTAAACACTTTCAATCCGCTCTGCGTATCTGTAACCTTTCGAACAGTTTTCGGTAGAAGAAGACGGAATACGTATGCTCCAATTTTTCGATACAGAGAATATTGTCGCTGTTTTTTCTCGGCCTCAGTACGCGACCCATAGACAAATCCAATTCCGCTTTCAACCAATTCGAAGCCCTGTTCCAAAGCCTCGGTACCATATGGCACATCGACATCGGTAAATGCGACTGCAGTACTTTCAGGTGGCACATGTCTCATACCTTCTCGAATTGCCCCACCTTTGCCCCGATTTTGAACACAATGGACTAACGTCATAGGGATAGCTGAACGTTTATCAAATTCCTGCAGAATATACTGACTACTATCCGTACTCCCATCATTAACGAAAATAACGTGATACGAGCCACCACTCTTTTCATACCACATCACCAACTCCTTCAAACTTTTCTCAAGAGATGCTTGCCCATTATACACTGGAATAATAATCGTACGCATATCAGTTTTTCCCCTTCATGTCAGAAGGTGCCAGTAGGGTGTACCCGTCGATCGTCTTCAACTGAAATTTTAGAGGATCAACATTTTTGGTAAATTCGCGAGCCTCCTCTTCAAATCTAAAAATATACAACGTTCGATCCGCTATGATTCCTTTTTTTATATTCTCCTGTTCTGTCTTCATAAATTCCTCGTTCAAGAGACCCGCAGCACGCACCACATACCCAGTATTAAGGGTGAGCCCGTGTTCGGCTGCAAAGAGTGCAATAGCTTCATATGATCCGTGTGCAAATGTCGGAACAAATGAAATATGGTCAAATGCCTTGCTCGCATACTCCCAAAACGGATCATTGAGAGGGGTTTGCCACTCCTGTCTCGTAAAATACATCTGATTTTCCTGCAACTTGTCTTTCATATCATATACCTGCAGCACCACCGTAATACCTATGAGCATTACCCCGAGCCAGAGCCGTGTTTTTTTAAGTACAAATAATGATCCTAACATGATCACATAATATACTGGCCAGAACAATCTACCACTTGAACGCACTACTCCGAGCACGTCTTCACGAAGCACACGGGGTAGTGGAATAGTCACAAGTTCCCTGCCCCATACTGATACCACATTAGTAACCGCAACAAGGGTAAGCACTACACCGGCACCGATAAGTGGCCACCATCGAAGCAACCATTTACGAACCGTTTCCTTGCGTATCTCTTTCATTATTTCAAACAAGGACAACAGTCCCATCATCAATACCCCAAATCCCAAATATGCAAAACCTTCGTTTGGCTCCCGTACATTCATATTCTTTAGTATAGTCGAATACCCATACGGATTGATAAGCCCGTTCAGATCGAGCGAGAATACGCCATATCCGGGAGCGCTCCCACCTCCTGCAGAAAATACTCCGATAGCCCACGCCAAGAAAAGAGTCCATGTCGTCGCACCGCAAAAAAACAATACTCCTTTTTTTCCGGTCACTGCCCGCGTCACCCATATTCGTCTTGTCATGTCAGCGGCAAAAATTACTCCGCACATAAACAGAAAGTACGGATGGATAAGAATCGCAAGGGACAATAGGACAGTCCATTGTATGATTCGAATCACCCCCTCAGGGAGCAGTGACAGAAGCAACGACCACAGGATCAGCCAATGAGCACCAAGCGCCGAATGCCCTCCCAATCGAAACAACATGATGGGAGAAAGGGTAAAAAATACACTCCCCACTACTGCATATACTTCCCTTTCTACATATCGACGTATGAGGGAATATCCGAACATTCCCTGCAACACAAAGCAGCACAAAAACCAGATTCCTTCGAACTGGAACGGAAACGGAAGCCAGGAAGAAAACAATTTGAAGAAGATTGAAAATAAGGGAATCGAGTCAGTGAATGTAAGTGAAATGCCTGCGGGATATACTAATTGTGAAATATGCCCCAGCGGAAAGGACCATGGAGAAGCTCGAAACAATTCCCATCCGATGTAGTGCTGAAACGGGTCCCCTCCAATCATGACAGTCCAGTCGATATATGAAGGATCAAGTAACCGACTATAGAGTACCAAAAATGCTATGGCACCAAGTATGCCGGAAATAATAAGATAGATATGTGCGCGAATGAATCGAGCAAACATGCGGATAGAATTATTTTCCTTTGGAGACTTGTATTCCTAATTCTTTCAGTTGCACATCATCGACTTCGCTCGGGCTTCCGACCATCGGTTCTTCTGCTTTTTGGTTTTTTGGAAATG
>CAZNAO010000030.1:0-3704 GCA_964571295.1 uncultured Gammaproteobacteria bacterium
CCGGTTCCGTTTGACGAATTAGATGAAATGCAACAGAAATACCTGATGAAATTCGCAGAGACCATGGAAGATGAAGAGAAGGTAAAGCAGGAAATGGCTCTTTGGGCGCCTACTAATCGGATCGTGGCGATCGGTATGCTCTCAGTTGAGAGTGGAAAGGGTGCAGTGTATTATCAGTCAGGGGGCACTTCAATTGAGGTGTACGAAAAAGATGGGATCAAATATGAATGTGGAACCGAGAAAGAAATTTTGGAAAAATTCTGGAAAACATTGTCATTTTCAAATAAGTTTGTGACGTTCAATGGTCGGGGGTTTGATTGTCCTGTCCTCATGCTCCGATCAGCAATGCTCGGGGTGAAACCAAGTCGGAATCTCGTGACCTACCGATATTCGACCGATGCACACGTGGATTTGCTTGATCAACTGACATTTTACAATGCTTACCGAAAATTTAATCTTGATTTTTACTGCAAAGCATTTGGAATCAAATCTCCCAAGGAACAAGGTATGAATGGGCATGAAGTCGCGCCGATGTTTGCGGCGGGGAAGTATCAAGCGATTGCAGAATATTGCGCCGGAGATTTGGCGGCAACGAAAAAATTATACATGCGATGGAAAGAATATTTGGCTTTTTAAAGAAATGATTGGCGAATGCCAAAATGTGCTATACTATCGGTACTATGCAGCCTGGTATTAAACATATTTTGACGATATATCAACATCTCTACGATCGGGTGCCGCCTTTGGTATCTGAAGAATTGCGGAATGCACTGAATCAGGAAATTACGCGATTGAAAAATAAGGAAGATGTAACCTCTGAGGAAATCGAAGCGTCCATGGTCTCGTATGGTAAACAACTCTGGCCATATATTAAAGCGTTTGAGGAAATGGTGATGCTGCACGAATCACGAATGGCGGATAAGCTCTTTCACCAGAAAGCTTCATCAACACTCAGAAAAAAATATGCACTGGTGTGTAAATTAGGTAGTGGCTTTGTGCCGGTATGTTATGGAGTGTCAGCTGATCATTTTGATCATGATGAACGTCGTGAATTGAATGAAGTCTTGGTGGATCTGAAAAAAGATATTCGGCGATATGCGATGCAGGCTGTCATGACACATGATCGAAAAACATACGAACAAAAAATAGGATACTACGGGAATTTAGTGGAGGAAATCAATGCAACGATTATGGCACTCAATGCGTTTGCTGATGAACAGGCGGAAGTGCATGATGATCTGGCACAGGATGCGGAGAGTAAGGTGCGAGCGATTGAACAGAGTCTCGCATTTATCGGTCCCACACTCAATATTCAGGAAATACGGCAAGCGCCCGAATATTATCAGGGTAAGCGGGAAGAGCGTAAAATACGATGGGGAAAATAAAAAAGACGTGTATAGCGTCTTTTTTTGATTATTTCCAATCAGCTAATGAGGGTATTTCTTCATGTCTCGCAATACGGGTAGTATAATATTTGTTTGAAAAAAGTATAGGGAATTTCGTTTTGAGTTCATCTTCTGGTTTTTCTGAAACAAAGATGGCTTTGGTGGAAAAATCTTTATGTGTACTGCCTAAGAAAAGAAGCATATCCTCTTCAAAGACAGGCAACACTTCGAGAATTTGGTTCGGTTCTCCGGTTGAGGCACGTATGGCAGGGATCCATGGACGGCAGCCAATTTGTGTTTTGAATGCGGCGAGGCCAATATTGGAATAATATCCGTATATGTTCCGATCTATGCCGTGCGTGATGAGAGAAAAGCCTTGTTCAAATGCGTACGTGTGCAGATATAATTCAGCTACAAAACTCGTACTGATTGGTATTTTTTCTTCGAGTGAGTGTGGTAATACTTTGTAATTGACGGAGAGAGATTCAGAATGGTCGTGATGGTGAGAAAGAATGAGTCCACCAAGATAGGTGGAGTTTTTATAGAGAGAAAGCGCGATAAATTTTTTCCCATTTTTGAGTCCTTGATCCACACGATCCCGGACAGGAAATATGGTACCTCGTTCTTTAGATGTAATAAAATTTTCGTAGAGGGGGATAAATTTTCCCAAATAGGATTCGGTAACTGGTTCGAAAATAAAAGAATAACCAGCGGAGACTAAAATTTCAATGGATTTTGTAATCCGTTTTCGAGTTTGTTTTCCGAAACGATATGCAGGATCCGCGTCAGTAACAGGAACTCTCCAATTAAGGTAACGTGGAAAAATAAATTCCATACGGTAAAATTGAATTACTCAGTTTCAATTTCGGTCATTTGTTCAAGTCGACGAATGTCTGCGAGCAGTTCAGATTTTTGAGGATTGGACAGAAGAATATTGAAGACGCTAGTGCCACCATTTTTTGCAAAAGTACACATGTCACCAATTTTTTTGTTAACACTGATTTCTTTGAACGAACTAAGTTCTTGCGCTCGTTTGATACCGGTAAGTTTGGTAAGTCTGCCTTCTTTTTTGGCAAAAAATTTCATATAGGCAGTATATCCTTTTACTTTTCGCTTGATACGGACTTCTTCGGGGATGCGTATCAAAATATCATTAATGGTATGATTAATACCAAAAGAATGTTCATACAAATGATGTCGGTATCCACCCTGGCGCGCAGCAATTTCAATAACTTTCCATCCTTTTTCCGTCTTCATGAGTTCAATATGTACCGTGGTACTTCTTAGCGCGAGTGCGTGGACTGCTTGACTTGCTACATTGCGTGCAGCTTTGACATTGTCGGCATTGAGACCAGAAGGGGCCATCTGGATATATCCAAAAAAATCATCAAATCCGATTTTTCGACCAGTCTGTATGTGTACCAGAGGGGTCAATTGTACCTTACCTCGAGCCGATACGTATCCGTCAATTGAATACATTTCACCATCCAAAAATTGTTCTACCAGGACCTGAGGAGTCCAATTTCCACCTGTTTCTTGGTATACTGAATTAATCTTTTTAAACACTTTTTTAAGCGCGGCCTCAAGTTCTTGTTTATGAAAACAAATAGTTACGAGTCGACTTGCGGCAAGCCCGGTTGGTTTTACTACCAGAGGGAAACCAAGTTTTTGCTCAATGCGCTCCAGTGTTTCCTGATCGGTGTTAGTGACCACCATATAGTCAGGAGTAATTTTTTTATTGTAGATGTATAGCCTTCGTCGCATGCTTAGTTTATCAGAAGCCCAACGAAGAGATTCGCTGGTCGGGGTGCGCAGATAGGGGACAAATGGGATAATTCGTGCGAACATTTCGATATAATCTTCACCTCGACATGAAATCGCAAGAAGTTCATCTTCGTATGGAAGAAGTGCTTCTTGGATTGTTTTATCAGACAATGTATTGCACGGAACTATTACATCAATTTGTCTAAGTAATTCATCAGTCGGTGCATTGCGCTTATCTTTGAGATCGTACAAAAGACCGATACGGAATTTACGTTTGGTTTCTTTTTCGTACTTCCGGATCGCCGTGATCATGTGGGGTAGAATTTTTCCTACATAGAGGATAATATTCTGTTTAATTTTTGAAGACATACATTAGGATTAACCGAAGAAAAAAGTATGCGGTGTTATACCACACATGAACCGTTTTGTCAAGAATCAAACTAGAAGTTTTGGCTTGATTGAGCTATATTTTTTGATGAGTGTATGAAGTTTTTTTTCAGTATTGAGACCGGTCTGTCCGCCAAACTGCTGCACCACCGAAGCTGCATTCGCGGT
>CAZNAO010000030.1:3804-7759 GCA_964571295.1 uncultured Gammaproteobacteria bacterium
TTGTACGCGTTCGAATGTCTTACCGAGCGACGTGAAATACAATGCTCGTGTATGGGGGATGTGAGGGATGTGGTAGGTGCGTGGGGCGTGATAAGAGAGGATCGTTCGTTCTCCTTTGTAATTTAATACCACAGCATAGCGGGTTTCTTTTCCTTTATTGGTGCGCAGATATGAAGTATCGACACCGGACCGCTCAAGAGAGTCCTCAATCATGAGTCCATTGAGATCATCTCCCACTTCGGTCACGATTGCTGTCCGTAGGCCTAATTTTTGAGTTCCTACGGCCACATTTGCCGCATTCCCGCCGATTGATTGATGGGCTCCTGCAATAGGAATTTTGTCAGCATAGGTGAAACAAAGCTGACACTCGTTGGTTTTGATGTCACAATCCAGGGTTGCTTCGTCAATTTCAAGGAACATGTCGACGGTGGAATCACCGATCGTAACAATATCGTACATAGTTATTTGAGTTTTTTAATACGTTTCAGCTGTTCCGGATCGTGTTTGTGAAGCCCGACAAGAATTTCAATGAATTCAATCATGGAATTAAGCGCAAATGTGCCCATTGCAATAACAAATATCAAACTTTCGATATAGACTGCATAGACCAGGAGGCAGGTGGCACCAAGAAAGAATACGAGATCCTGGCGTCGTTCTGTTTCAAGAAAAACTCCGTATGCCAAAAGTAGTGACCCAAGAAACGCAACGACATAGATCATGGTTTCAGCAGGTGACGTTGGAAGGGTGGGGAACCAGGATTCGAGGAACATAGTACTTAAATTCAAAATGTAAGTTTCACATGCCAAAAGGGACACTAACCGAGTATAACACACTATCGTAAAGTATCACAAAGTCGTCTCAAAAAATATCTTATAAATTGTAGAGTTCGACTGGCACGATAATCGTGTCTGGGTCGTCAAGAATGTATGCAGGCAAGTCAGGGGGGTGTGTGCTCACGATCGCGATGATCCTACCGAGTTTTTTTAAGTCTATCACCTGTGCTTCACTTGGAACAAAATTATACGAGGGGATGTCCATGTAAAACATTGCATCAATATAATAACGTGCCGGTACATTGAACAGCACTGCATTTGGTGGAAGTGAAAGTGAAGTGAAGATGCGTTTATTCTCGAGTCTGCCGGCAGTGGCAGGTGTCGTGAGTGAGTAAGAGCGTTGCAAAAAGGAAATATCATATCGGGTGAGAATGGTGATAATGCCGGTACTACCAATCAAAAACAAAATCCAGAATTTGCGTATGGGGAGTCGCTCGATTCTCTGGAGGATGTATTCCCAAAGTGCGCCAAAGATAAGATAGATGGGTAGTATGACAATCAGGACAAACGTAGGCATCTTCGTTGCTGCAAGAGAAAAGAAACCATACGTGAATGCAATCATGGCGACAAATGCGATAAACACTTGTCGGTCACGTATGAGCCTGTAAAAAGCATAAAGAGCAGGTAGGAAAAGTATGAGCGCGTAAGGGCCATATAGGATTGAAAAGTTAGCAATGTGAAAATACCATGCCCCCCCATGATTCTCAACTGTCTCCATAAAATGGAGCGAATTGTATGCATATTCGTGCAGCGCTTCTGCGCGGTACTGTGCAAGAATGAAAATTTGCCAAGGAAGTACAATTACAAGGGTGACAAGAAGTGATAGAAGTAAGGGTTTGTAGAGGCGCACATTCCATCGGTAGTGGAGAAACCAAAGGAGTATAAAGCCTAAATAGACCAGAAGGCCGGGAAGCCACTTGCACAGAATCGCAAAACCCGAGAATAGACCGATCCAGACGATCCAGTGTTGCCGTCGAGAAAAGTAGTATTCAATCAGCGCCCAGATACTCAGTGAAACGTAGACGATGAATGATACATCATTGTGGTCAAGAGGAATGCCGCCGCTGACGAGCCGGGTCAGGTATAGAGAGGAGAGTACCAATAACGCAGACAGAAGGCCTGCGCGCCGATTGATAAGTAAGTGACCAGTTCGAAAGGTAATCAAGAGAAGTATGCTGGCCAAAATAACACTGGGGATACGGAGCGCAAATTCGGAAAATCCGAATAAGGTAAAGGAAAGAGCGATTTGCCATAAAAATAACGGTTGCTTATGGAGCCAGATATGCGAGCGATCCCACTGGTCATACGCCATGTCGACTACGGGGTCGTCATATAGGGTCGGCATGAGCGGATGACTCATCAGATTTTTTGCCACGAGCGCATGGAATCGTTCATCCCACGGATTGAGGAAGGGGGTCAGGAGAGCTGCAAACGAGAATAGTGATAATCCGCTCAGAAATAAAAAAAGATAGACAAGTCTATCTTTTTTTTGTCGGTAATAGTGTACACTCACTGAACCAAAGGTTGCCGAAAGAATGAGCAGGGAGATATGGAGTGGACCCCAGTCACCAAACATAGGAAATGCAAGGATTACTCATGCCATTTATTAACGTATTCAATAGCCGATAATGCAGCCGTGACGCCCTGACCTGCCGCAATGACAATCTGTTTATAGGGGACCGTAGTGACGTCACCCGCGGCAAAGATCCCGGGAACCGACGTCATGCATTTGTGGTCGACGACAATTTCGCCGATAGGGGTTTTTTCGACGTTAGATACGAAATACGAGTTGGGAATATTGCCGATATGTACCATGACCCCGTTGGTTTCGATGGTCTTTTCTTCTCCTGTCTGATTGGTATAAGTGACACTGACGACATTTTCAGTTCCCGTAATTGTACTAGTCTTGGCGCCGTAGATAATTTCTACATTGGCTTTTTTCTTCAATTTGTCGATCAAAATATTTTCTCCTTTGGGAAATCCGCCATTGGTTTCAGGGGTATCTGGAAATTTGGTGATGCAATACACTTTTTCTGCGAGTTCAGACATCATGAGCGCTGACTCGAGTGCCGCGTTACCTGCACCGATCGTTGTGGTTATTTTTTTTCGATATAAGGGTCCGTCACATACGGTGCAGTACGTGACCCCTTTGCCCCGGAACTCTTTCTCTCCCGGAATTCCAAGCTCGCGTGGATGAATACCGCTTGCGATGATGACAGTCTTCGTATGATATATTTTTTCTTTTTTGGAATAATCCTCAGTCCGGACGACAAAATAATTTTTCTCTTTCTCAATTCCGGTAACCGCATATCCGATGTCGGCTTTGACCCCGTATGATTCCGCATGTTTGTAGAAATTCTGCGCAAGTTCAAAACCGGTGGTATGGATGACGCCTGGCCAATTCTCCACCTCTCCTGAGAGGGCGACTTCTCCGCCGACATCTTTCGCGACCATGACGAATTTCAAGTTACGTCTGGCTGCATATACTGCAGCGGCACAGCCTGCTGCAGCAGCACCGATAATCACAAGATCGAGTAATTCTGTTTGTTTTTCCATAGTGGTTAGTGGGAGATATATTCAGCGAGTGTGCTTTTGATAAACATGATTTGTTCGTGTGCGGGTGATTCTCGTCTGAAAACCAGGCTCCCCGGACAGATCGCATGTACTCCACATGAGGCAATTGCCGGTAAGGTCTCTTCCTGCACTCCGCCGTCGAGTTCGGTATATAATGCAGGATATGTTTCTCTGCACACGGCTATTTTTTCGAGTACTTCAGGTATCAATGACTGCCCCTGGAATCCAGGGCGTACGCCCATAAATAATACTCCATCGATAAGGTGGTGTATAGGCGTAAGCACATCAAGGGTTGTTTCGGGATTAAGCGCGATGAACACCTCCTTTGCAGTACTTTTCGCGTGCGTAATAACCGCTACAACGTCTTCGGTCGATTCATAATGAATGATATAGCGGGTGACCTGAGGAATGTCATTCCAAAGTGCGATTGTCTCAAGTGGATCTTTGACCATAAGATGGAGCTCCACCGTATAGCCGTCTATATGGCGGACGGTCTCGGGGTCGGCCCAGGTGGTATTTGGTACAAACATTCCGTCAGCAATATCAAC
>CAZNAO010000030.1:7859-12720 GCA_964571295.1 uncultured Gammaproteobacteria bacterium
CTTGCGATATTGTATCCGATTCCAGCTCGAATCCCTGGTACTTTATTTGCAGCAATACACACCCCGACACCATTGCGGCAAATGACTATCCCACGAGAGTCTTCGTTTGCTACTTTTTCGGCGAGTGGGAAAGTGTAATCAGGGTAATCGTCTTCTTCAATATGTTCATGTGGCCCCAAGTCTTCGATCGGTCGTTGCAATTCATTTTCGACGAATCGAACCAGGCGTTTCTTGAGAGAATACCCGCCATGATCGCTTGCAATGTAGAGATTTCCAGTATACATACAGTCAAAAGTAAAAAGAAAATTTCAGTGTCATATTACTCATTAAAAGTATACTGTGTTTACCCTGGTTGGTAAAGAGAAGAGGGTAAAATTTGACGACCGCGAGCGCTTGAGGTTATAGTAAAAATATAAACGTCCTTTGTATCTGTTTCTTTACTTTACTATTTAATATTTTTGTATATGAAAGTCAAAGAATTAATGGATACAACGACTATTTCAGTAAGTCCTGAGACCACCTACGAAGAAGCAGCTCGGGTGCTCTATGTCAACCGCCTGAGCGGGGTACCGGTATTGAATGAGAAGAATACGGTAGTCGGATTCGTATCAGAGAAAGATATTGTTCGGATTTTGTATCCCTGGTATCGGAGTTTTTATGACAGTCCAGAAAGCTATACGGATATGGAAGCTCGCGAATCAAAGGCCGGGGAAATTAGGAATACCAAGGTGGAAGTTTTCATGAAACGCAATATCCTGACCGTGATCCCAGATGATCCGATTATGAAAGCTGGAGCGCTCATGCTGGCGCACGATGTCAATAGGTTACCGGTTACCGATAATGGAGTCTTGGTGGGAGTACTCACTCGTGATAGTATTTATAAGGCTATTTTACAGAAGAATTTTGGGTTGTAGTTTTGACTTTTTTTTACCGGTGCTCTATAGTAGTACTCATACAAGTACATTGCGTTTTTCTGCTATCAACAGAATATCTCGTATTGAGAGCGCCAGAGGAAGAATCCGGTCCTGTGACCGGCCTTAGACCCTCTCGGGTAAGCCCGTAATAGCTTGTCATGAAGCAGCCGCTTGGAAGTGAGGTGGTACCGCCCGGAAAGGGTCCTCACACTAAGGGGTTTTATTTTTTTACGATATATGCCATATAACGCCAAAGAACAGGAACTGAAGATACTTGAACAGTGGGATAAGAATGAGGTGTTTAAAAAATCAGTTGAAAACCGTCCACAAGACAGACAGTATACTTTTTATGACGGACCTCCGTTTGCAACCGGATTGCCTCATTATGGGCATATCGTGGCAAGTGTTATGAAAGATGCCGTACCCCGCTATTGGACCATGCAGGGTCGACGCGTCGAGCGTGTCTGGGGGTGGGATTGCCACGGGCTTCCGATTGAGAATATCGTGGAAAAGGAACTCGGAACCACGAGTAAAAAGGATATCGAAGACATGGGAATTGCCGAATTCAACAAACGCTGCCGGTCGAAAGTGTTGAGTTATGTGTCTGACTGGGAAAAAACAATTACACGCCTAGGTCGCTGGGTCGATATGGAGCATGCATATCGAACGATGGACAATACCTATATGGAATCCGTGTGGGCAGTGTTCAAGCAGCTCTGGAATAAAGATTTGATCTATCAGGGATACAAGCCCATGCATATCTGTCCACGCTGTGAAACAACCTTGTCGCAGCAGGAAGTAAGCGAGGGATATAAAGATATTAAAGATATTTCGGTGACGGCAAAGTTCAACGTAATCAATGCAAAAGAAAAATTGGGAATTGATGGAGATGTTTTTATATTAGCTTGGACCACCACACCATGGACATTGCCGGGAAATGTGTTGCTTGCAGTTGGTAAGGATATTGAATATTCATTAGTAAAAAGCGGAGGAGAGAACTTTGTTCTCGCATCAGAATTAGTTGAGGCTAATTTTGACGGAAAAGAATACGAAGTGGTACAGAAACTTTCTGCAGATGAATTAGTTGGACTTACCTACGAACCATTATTTCCATATTTTGCAGATAGCAAAAATTCGTTTCGTATCGTGACTGCAGAGTTCGTAACCACCGAAGATGGAACCGGTGTCGTACATCTTGCACCTGCATTTGGTACCGATGATTACGAAGTGTTCAAGAAAGAGAATGTGCCTTTTATCCAGCATGTGAAGATGGATGGAACATTTATCGACAAAGTAACTGATTTTGCTGGAATGCATGTGAAGCCGATCGGGGACCATACGGCAACCGACGTCGAGATCGTGAAATGGCTGGCACATAATGGCAAACTATTCTCAAAGAAAAAATATGAACACTCATATCCTCATTGCTGGCGTTGTGATACCCCGCTTATCAACTACGCGACCAGTAGCTGGTTTGTGAATGTTACCAAAGTAAAAGACGATGCGCTCAAGCTTGCCCGTGATATCAACTGGTCACCGGAACATATCAAGGAGGGCAGATTTGGCAAATGGCTCGAAGGTGCCCGCGACTGGTCGATCTCACGTCAGCGATTCTGGGCAACCGTGATTCCTGTGTGGCAGAGTGAAGACGGTGAAACGATCTGTGTGGGTTCGCTCGCGGAACTTGAAGAATTGTCAGGACAAAAAGTCGCAGATCTGCACAAGCATATTGTCGATCATGTCGTGATCGAAAAAAACGGAAAAAAATATACGCGCGTACCGGACGTGCTTGATACCTGGTTTGATTCGGGATCTATGCCATATGCTGAAGTACATTATCCATTTGAAAATAAGGAGAAGTTTGAAGCAAATTTTCCTGCCGAATTTATCGCCGAAGGTCAGGACCAGACACGCGCATGGTTCTATTATTTGCATATCCTCGCAACCGCGCTCTTCAAAAAAATCGCATTTGAGAATGTGATCGTGAACGGTATCGTTCTCGCAGAAGACGGCAAAAAAATGAGCAAAAAATTGCAAAATTATCCGGACCCGAATCTTATCTTGGAAAAATATGGAGCAGACGCATTGCGCTACTATCTCCTTACGTCACCGGTTATGGCGGCTGAAAATCTGAACTTTTCAGAAACAGGAGTGAGAGAGATGTACAACAAGCTCATCAATACTCTCTGGAATGTGTGTGAGTTTTATGAGTTGTTTTCAGACAAAAAAGAAACAAGTAAGAAGATAAAAAGAGAAAATATATTGGACAAGTGGATCCTCTCAAAATTGAACATTCTCGTGAAAGAGGTTACCGAAGGAATGGAAGCGTACAAACTCGCTGAAGCGAGTCGTCCGATTGTGGAATTTGTCACTGAATTGTCACAGTGGTATGTGCGTCGCAGCCGGGATCGATTCAAAGGAAATAATGAAGCGGATAAAGAAGCGGCGCTTGTAACGCTACATGAAGTGCTCCTCACCCTTTCAAAAGTCATGGCTCCTTTTACACCATTTATTGCAGAAATCCTGTATCAGAAAATCGGGGGAGCACTGGAGAGTGTGCATCTTGAGGATTTTCCAACCATGAACAAAAAAGAGATCAATACGGACATACTTGGAGAAATGGGAGAAATCAGAAAAATTGTGGAAATGGGATTGTCACTTCGTGCAAGCATGGGGTTAAAGGTAAGACAAGTGCTGGCACAGGTGTCAGTTCACGGATTGGAACTGGAAGAAGAGGCTAAAGAAATCATTGCGGATGAACTGAATGTCAAAGCTGTCGTGGTCGAAAAAACAGAACCGGGAGAGTTTATAATCGTAAAGGAAGAAGGGAAGCTCACCGTAGCACTCAATACTGAACTTACGGAAGAGTTAAAAATGGAAGGTGAAGTGCGAGAAAAGATCCGAACTATCAATCAGATACGAAAAGAAAAAGGATATTCAATTGAAGACCGTGGTAAAATTACCTACAATAAAGATGACGAACAGTTACGTGCAATTTTTGAGAATGAAAAATATGCAGAAGAAATTAAGCGGATGACTGGTACTACCTTGATTGTTGGAGTGGTAAGTGAAGAAATTAACAATGGTACAATTGAAGTAACAAAAGAATAATTTATAAATTATATGAAATTCACGACCCGATCATATACTGACTATATAGACCCGTGTGACCTCATGATACTTCCCTTATTCGAGGGGCAAAAATGGGAAACCGAATTTAAAAATTTTGAGGTATTGCATGGTACGAAAGACACGATTGCAAGAGCGATGACTCTCGGAGATTTTGGCGGAAAAAAGCAGGAGAAACTCGTACTTCATACGGGACATGCCGATCACCCGCGTATCATGCTGCTCGGGCTCGGAAAAGAAAAAGACTATAGTGTTCGACGACTGCGTGAATGTGTCGGAGCTGCATTGGTTACCGGACAAGGGAAGAAATGGAAACGAGTTTCATTCGTAGTCACGATCGGGCTTAGAAAGAAAGAGGAGCTTGGAGTGCTGGGTTCACTTCTGGTACGCAGTGCCGAAATCTCGACCTATGCATATGATGAACACAAGACCGATCCTGAAGTAAAAAAAGTAGCACTTGAAACAATCCAGTGGATAGTCCCGATCGAGAGAAAAGAAAAGAAAGTATTCGAAAAAGGGCTTGTGCATGGCACAGTGATTGCTGCCGGAGTGAATTTCACGCGGCATCTCGGTAATACGCCACCAACCATCATGACTCCGGAATATTTGGGCCATGCTGCGCTTGGATTGTCCAAACAGAATAAAGGTCTCACGGTCAAAGTATTAGGAAAAAAAGAGATTGAAAAACTGAAAATGGGATGCTTACTTGGGGTAGGGCAGGGATCGATACATGAGCCAAAATTTATCATTGCGGAATATTGGGGTGGTAAAAAAAGCGAGAAGCCGACCGTGCTTGTGGGTAAGGGAATTACGTTTGA
>CAZNAO010000031.1:0-12703 GCA_964571295.1 uncultured Gammaproteobacteria bacterium
TACGACCCAGACGATACGGGTTCTGATTCTTCGACCAAGACGGCACGCACACGTTCGCGGGAAGGAGCATGAGCACCGCTTACAACCTCTGGTTTAGGCTTACCGAAGTGCTGTACCAGATATATGGCAGACGCATTCCCGTACATACCCACCGACCCACCAACACCAATATCAACAAAATCCGCATCAATCAAATTGGCAAAATGAGTAGGGCTCTCAACCCATGCTTCGACTGCATCTTCAGGAGATGCAAAACCCACAGCAAGATTCTCTCCGGCGACCGAGTAGGGATACTGCGCATCCCGCAAAAAATCACGAAGACGCCTACCATCAGGACCAGTATGTTCAAAATAATTATTCCGAGCCATATCTTCAGCTTTACGAAGAGACGACTGTCCCAACTTTTCGGCATACGACAGAGGCGTCTTCCCTTCCCGCGCTCTGACTTCATTGGTAAGTTCGATGATACGTCCCTGCTCAGCAACCAATACTTCAGGTATAACAAATGCTTGCGTGGGTAACAAAAGTGCAGTTAGAACAGCCACGGCCTTGATCACGATGCCCAAAAAACCATAAAAAAGCACACGCTTGTGATGCAAAATGTGTGGATGATAATTATTCTCGTGATGTGGAATAAAAAAATGCTTCAACGTTGACATATCGTATGCAATGTGACAATTATACCACAATTTCGTACATAATAAACATACAGACGCATGGTAATGCGTCTGTATCAAAGAATGATTAACAAATAGGTTACACAATCTGCATTTTCACCTCTTCCCAAACCTCATCAATTCCACGTGTTCCATCAACAACGGACAAAAGACCATGAGTGCGATAATATTCACGTACCGGGGCAACCGCATCATTCCCCTGCTCTTTCATGCGCTCACAAACGGTTTCGAGAGTATCGTCAGATCTACGCACCAAAGCACCACCACACTTTTCACAAACAGTAAGCGTCTCATTATGAGGGGTATAGGGAATAATAAATCCACACGATGAGCAAATTTTTCTGCCCAAAATACGCGTCGTTCCTTCTGCATCGCTCAGAGCTATTTCAATAGTGACAATATCATTACGTAATCCACGGGATTCAAAATAATCCTGATACCCCCGAGCTTGGGATTCGGTGCGAATCGCACCATCGAGTACGACTCCTTTTCCGTCCGCAAGCGCCCCATCAATTGCCTCGAATGCAAGTCGATAAATAAGTTGATCAGACACCAATTTTCCCTGTCTCATTCCCTGAAGCAATTCGGTATCGCGGGGTGAGATATCGGTACGTTTTTCAAAAGCCCGAAGCAAATCTCCAGTTGAAATATGCTGATAATTAAACTGTGCCGCCAATCGTTTTGCCTGCGTCCCCTTACCACTTCCTGGAATTCCGAGAAGGATAACAATTTTTTTCATAGATAAATAAATCCAACTAAAAACACGCCTTCAAAGTATAACAGAAGGCGTGTTCAAAGGTAAGTATATTATACATGATCGTATTCATGCATCTTGAGTTGTGACTGGAGCTGCTTGGTCGTCTCGATTGCAACGGACACGACGATAAGGAGACCAGTACCTCCGATAATCAATGTCTGAGAACCGGTAACTGCTTGTGCGGCAACAGGAAGGATGGCAATAAGACCAAGGAATATTGCTCCCGAAAACAAAAGCTTGGCCATGGTCTTCTGTAGATACTCTTCAGTTTGAGTCCCTGGACGAACACCGAGGATAAAGGCACCCTGACGCTGAAGATTCTCAGCCATCTTTTTCGGATTGAACACGACCGACGTATAGAAATACGTGAATCCGAATACGAGTATGAAATAAATGATCCCGTAGAATAGCTGATTATTGAAGACGTTCACGACAAACGTAGCGAGGCGTCCGACAAATCCACCATGTCCCATAAAAAACTGTGCGACCATCGGTGGGAACAATACCATGGAAATTGCGAAGATAATCGGTACAACACCCGCCATATTGAGGCGCAGAGGCAGATAATTGGTCATGCCACCAAATGAACGAGTTCCTTGATTTTGACGCGCATAGCTTACCGGAATATTCCGCTGACCTTCGCTCACAAATACGACTCCGACAATAGTTGCGATCGCCATCGCAATAAAAAGAAGGTAGAGATACAACTGTGAAGCATCATAGTTGAGAATCGCGGTCTGGACCGTGGTCGGCAAGGATGCGACGATTCCGGCAAAAATGATAAGAGACGTTCCGTTTCCGATATTTTTCTCAGTGATAAGTTCACCGAGCCACATAAGAAATATACTTCCTGCAGTGATCGTAACAATAATGGAGATATATTTAAACGTGGTAAGGTCTCCCAAGATACCGTACTGGGTCTGATTCAAAAGCTTGATCGTTCCAAAAGCCTGAAGAACAGCAAGAGGAACTGCGGCGATGCGGGTATACATACTGATCTTCTGCTGACCCGATTCACCTTCTTTTGATAACTCCTCAAACCGTGGTACAACCAATACCAAAAGCTGAAAAATAATCGACGCGGTGATGTACGGAGCAACCCCAAGCATCACAATAGAAAAATTTTGAATGGTACCTCCCGAAAACATATTGAGAAGCCCGAGCACCTGGTTTCCTGCCAAAAATTGACGCAAACCTTCGGTATTTACTCCGGGAACAGGAATATGTGCAGCAAGTCTGAATACGACAAGGAGCGCAACAACAAAAAGTACGCGTTTGCGGATATCAGGAATAGTCCAAATTTTACGTAATTTCTCCCACATATCAAATAGACAAGAATAAAGATCCCCTTGGTATCTAAACGATAAAACTGGTATTAGACTACCAGTTTTCCGCCAGCTTTTTCAATAGCCTGAAGTGCTGATGCAGTTGCAAGACAATCGCGGACTACCACTTTCTTGGTAAGTTCGCCACCTCCGACGATTTTAGCGCCAGCGCGGACATCTGCGATAAGACCATGACTCTTAAGTACATATGGAGTAATTTCCATCCCGTCAATCGCAATCGCATTAAGTGCGGCAAGGGAAACAGGGACAGGTTTCCGTGCAATAGTGGAAAAACCTCGTGATTTCGGAACTTTCTGGAGCTGTGCTTTGAACGCGCGGCGCATAATGCCGGATGCTCCGGTTCGAGCACGCTGACCCTTGATACCGCGAGTGGAGTAACTTCCCTTTCCACTCGCGTTTCCACGTCCTACGCGCTTCGTATTTTGTTTGCGTCCGCGTGAGGAGATAGTTGACGGAGTAATCATATATAAAAAATTTAAAAGTTGGATACCGCTTATGCTGTTTTCTTTTCAGCGATCTTGCGAGGTGTGCGTGGTTTTCGCTTCACCTCGGTTTTTGATGCTTCAGCCGCAGGAACAACAGGTACTGCCTCAGTCTTTGGAGTCTGCGGTTTGCCTCGTCCAAGCGTTCGCACTGCACGGTAGTTGAACTTCTTCAAAGCTTCGAATGTTGCTTTCACATTGGCGATCTTATTGTTGGTCTTGCTTAATATCTTTCCCGAAGCGTTTCCCACTCCAGCAAGATCAAGCACGATACGCATGGCGCTTCCAGCAATAATACCTGAACCTTTAGGAGCTGGTTTGATCAAGACGTGTCCTGCTTTGAATTTTGCCTCGACTCGATGTGGAATCGTCTCATTGAAAATAGGTACATGCAACAGACTTTTCTTTGCCTGATTAACTGCTTTATCAACAGCAATCTGCACGTCCTTGCCTTTTTCAATACCATAGCCGACACGACCCTTGCGGTCGCCGATAAGTACGAGGGCACGGAAACTCATGTGTTTTCCACCCTTAGTAACACGGGTTACGCGAGCAAGATCGACGATCGTCTGATCGAATTCAGGTTTTTCTTTAGGCAATCGGGGACCGCGCTCTCTACGTTTTTGTTCTTGAGCCATATAGTGTAATTAATCAATAGAGTTAGAAGTTGAGTCCGCCATCGCGCGCTCCATCAGCGAATGCTGCAACACGCCCTTGATACGCAAAACCACCTCGATCAAATACGACCTTCGTGATATTTTTCTCCCGTGCTTTTTCAGCAAGTGCTTTGCCCAGTAAATATGCGATCTTTACCTTTCCAGTTCTCTCACCAGCATCTCCTGAAAGTTGCTGCTTGCTTGAGATACCGACAATCGTGGTCGAAGTCGTATCATCAATCAATTGTGCATACATGCCAAGTAAGCTGCGGTATACCGAAAGACGAGGTCGCTCGGAAGTACCCGACACGGTAGCGCGGATACGTGCATGCCGTCGCAAACGATAGCTGTTGCTTGTTCGTGCTTGTTTCATACAATTATATCTGTGTAATCTTTTATAAAATCAATGAAATCTAACCTTACTCCTTACCTGCGCTCGCGGTCTTACCAGCCTTGCGTCGAATCACTTCATCCACATACTTAATACCCTTTCCTTTATATGGTTCAGGCTTTTTGAGTGCGCGAATTTCAGCTGCGGTTTTACCAAGCATCTCGATATCAGGACTAGTGAGAGTGATGACATTCTTTTCGACAACAGCAGCTACGGTTGCGGGCATAACGTACACAACAGGATGTGAAAAACCGATTTCAAGCTTGATATCACGCCCTTGCATCGCGACACGAAAACCGACCCCATTAACTTCAAGTTTTTTCTCAAATCCTTTGACCACACCCTCAACCATATTCTTGAGGTGGGCAGCAGTGGTTCCCCAGAGCGATCGCTCGGTACCATTTTCAGGATGAGCAACCGAAACACCCAATACTGAATTTTCATTATGAACCGTTACCAAAGGATGAATGTCTCTAACCAAAGTTCCTTTTGGACCTTTAATCGTAAGAGTGGTTCCAGCAAGTGTAACGTCCACTCCCTGAGGGATCGTGATTTGTTGTTTTCCAATACGTGACATATAGATCGTGTTAGTAATCGGGAGGTTTAATAGACGAGACACAATACTTCACCGCCGACCCCTTTTGCCTGCGCTTCTTTTCCGGTCATGATTCCTTGACTGGTAGAAACAATCGCAATACCGAATCCATTCAATACTTTCGGCAAATCAGTCGCTTTCTTGTATACGCGGTGCCCAGGAGTACTTTCTCTGGTAATAGAAGAAATTGCAGGGGTGGTACCGTGATATTTGAGATCAATGGCAAGTGTTTTTGGCATCCCCTCTTCAATGGAAAGGGCCTCAACATATCCCTGATTTTTAAGAATTTCAGCGACCGCAAACTTGACCTTTGAGAAAGGTACAAGCACACGCTTCTTGCGCGATTGTTGCGCATTTCTGATTCGTGTGAGCATGTCTGCGATAGGATCAGTCATCATACGTAATATTATTTTAGGAGTACGGTTTGGTGGTTTAAAAGCTTACCAGCTTGATTTTCGAACACCCGGTAATTCAGCTTTATTAGCAAATTCCCGAAAGCAGATTCTGCACAATTTGAACTTGCGCATATAACCGCGTTTTCGTCCACAATGCCAACATCGGAGCACGGTGCGGGTACTGAATTTTGGTTGTTTACTTGATTTTGAAATCTGTGCCTGTGTAGCCATAACCGTAAATAATGGTTTATCTAAAATAGTTTATTTTTTTCTGAAAGGAAATCCAAGTTCTTCGAGAAGTGCCTTGCCATCTTCATTCGTCGACGCAGTAGTCGAGATGGTTACCTCAAGTCCATGAATCTGGTCAGCAGCATCTCCCCCGATTTCAGGGAAAGCTAGATGTTCCTTGAAACCAATCGTGTAATTTCCCTTTCCATCAAAACTTCGTGGATTCAGTCCTCGGAAATCTCGTACACGAGGAAGCGTCAAATTGATAAACTTATACAAGAAATCATACATTCGGTCTCCACGTAAGGTTACTGAAGATCCGATTTCTGATCCTTCACGAAGCTTAAAGTTTGAAATAGACTTCTTCGCTTTATTTCGTACCGGCTTCTGACCCGAGATTCGTCGAAGGGTTTCTTCAACACGCTCGATAAATGAATTCTCCTTAGTACGTTTTCCATAGCCGACATTAAGCACGACCTTGGAAATTCGAGGAATCTGCATAACGTTTGCGTAACCCATGCGTTCTTTGAGTCGGGGTACGACCGCTTCCCTGTAGACACGATATAATGGTGATTTCATAGACACGATTATTCAATAGTTTCATTACTTCGGCGTGATACTCGTTTCTTTGATGTTCCTTCAAGGCGATATCCGACTCGAGTATTCTTATTTGTTTTGGGATCAATCAATGCGACAGAACTTGCATGAACTGGAGAAGGAAGTTCGAGCACTTGTCCTTTTTCGCCGCTTCGTCCAGGACGAAGATGTTTTTTCTTCATATTTGCTCCTTCAACGACCACATATGACTGTGCACGGGTTTTATTGGTAAGAACCTGAACAACTTTTCCGGTTTTACCTCGGTCTTTTCCGGACAAAATGACGACGTTGTCTCCTGTTTTTATTTTCATACAATCTGCTAAAAAAGTTAAAGGTTAGAGCACTTCAGGTGCAAGCGAAATAATGCGCTGGTAACCCTTAGTTCGAAGCTCGCGTGCGACTGGTCCAAAAATACGGGTGCCCTTCGGCTCTTTTGAAGCTTTATCAATAATAACCGCAGCATTTTCATCAAACCGGATATAGGTTCCGTCTTTGCGACGGAGTTCTTTTTTCTGGCGTACAATCACCACATGAACCACTTCACCTTTTTTGACCTGAGTTCGAGGAAGCGCTTCTTTGACACTGCAGGTAACAATATCGCCCACTCGTGCAAACCGTTTTTTGTATCCACCGAGTACACGAATACACATGAGCCGTTTAGCCCCGCTATTATCCGCAACCGTGAGAATACTTCTGTGTTGAATCATATATGCAAATTACCTGTTATTATGCGTGTTTGGTAACAACCGAGACCAAAGTCCATCGCTTGGTCTTACTCAAAGGACGGCACTCTTCAAACAATACCACGTCTCCCACATGTGCTTTCCCGGTTTCATCGTGGACAGCATATTTCTTACTGCGTGTATACTGTTTCTGATATTTCGGGTGCGTCTTAATACTATCAACCGACACATGGATGGTTTTATGTTCTTTGGTACTCACAACCACTCCTTCGAATCGGCGATGGTTTTGGACTTTAGCGTTTGTCGGGGTTGTCTTTTTCATACAAAATTAGGTTAAGCCTGTGGAGCAGCTACATGCTTGGTATTAATCGCACTAAGAATACGTGCAATATCTCGTCGAACGTCTCGGATGCCGCGAACATTCTTGAGTTGATTCTCACTGACCGAAAATCTGAGTGTGCGCAATTCTTCTCGCTTACTGCCAAGCATCTCATGCAATTCAGTCAAACTTTTGAGTTGTAGGTCAGAAATCTGCAACATATATAGGTAAAATTATGAACGTTTGACGAATACTGAAGTAACCGGAAGCTTATACGCGGCCTGTGTCAACGCCTCTCGGGCTTCTGCCTCAGGGATACCTTCCATTTCGAACATGACGACACCCGGCTTGATCGTGCACACATAGTGATCCGGCGAACCTTTACCACCACCCATTGGTACCTCACTACCCTTGCGGGTTACCGGTCGGTCAGGGAAAATACGAATCCAGATTTTTCCACCGCGCTTTACGTATCGGGTCAATACACGTCGTGCGGCTTCAATCTGTCGACTCGATACCCATGCATGTGAAGTTGACTTAAGACCAAAACTGCCAAACGCAATCGTCGTAGTGCGTGATGCGACACCCTTGTTCATGCGGCGTGGTCGGTGCCACTTTCGATGTTTTACTTTTTTAGGAATCAACATATAGATTTCATGATGTTACCTTACTTGTTCTTTTTAGGTCGTTTGGTCGTATCGTTCTTGGTTGCAAGTTTATCGACCTCGACAAATGATTCTCCGAGGTAGATCCAAACTTTAATACCAATTGCTCCGTAAATAGTCCGAGCGGTATGATGAACATAATCCACATTACTGCGAAGAGTCGTCAACGGAATTTTTCCTGCCGACAACGTTTCTCGTCGAGCGATTTCAGCACCATTCAAACGTCCAGACATTGAAATTTTCACTCCCTGAGCGCCAGCCTTCATCACACGTTCGATGGTCTGCTTCATGGTGCGGCGGAATGGAATACGATTTTCAATATCTTTGGCCAGACCCTGCGCAACAATCGTTGCGGAAAGTGATGGACTGCGTACTTCCTGAACATTCAATTTGACCGCAATCGACATCTTCAAAAACTTTCGTTCGATATCTTTCTTCAAGGTCTCAAGTCCAGACCCTCCGCGTCCAATAATAACACCGGGTTTACCTGCAAAAATAGTTACGGTGATATTCTTCGGGCTTCGTTCGATAAAAATAGAATCAATCTGCGCATCCTTGAATTTTTTATTCAAGAATTCACGTACCCGAACATCCTGCTCAAGATATTGAGGATATTTGGTGGTACTTACCCATCGTGATGCCCAAGGGAACAGAATACCGGTGCGGTAGATTTTGGGATGAACTTTATGACCCATACAAGTGTAATAAAATCGTTATGATTCAGTTATGATGCCTTGGCACGTGATACTGTGCGTGATTTTGCAACAGCTTTGCGTGCTGGTTTTTTGGTTTTTGAAAGTGCAGTCGGAGCTACCTCACCAGTGTTTTCAGTAGTCACTACCTCTTTCTTCGACTGAGCTGCCTCCCCATTCAATACAATCGTGATATGTGAACTTCGTTTGCGGAGCGGAGTTGCGCGTCCCTGTGCACGAGGCATCCAACGCTTCAATACAACACCCTCATTGACATAGATAGTTGAGATAACCAAAGAATTCGGATCCATCTTATGATTGTGGACAGCGTTTGCAACTGCCGACTTGAGGAGGGTGTGGAGTGGTTTTGCAGCAGCTTTGCGTGAAAAAAGAAGCTGTGCTTCCGCATCACGAACATGCATTCCACGAATCACATCCGCAACCAATCGCACTTTCTGTGGACTCATGCGAAGGCTGTTCAATTGTGCTTTTGATTCAACATTCATATATCACTATAAATAGGGGCTATTATTTTGCAGGAGACGCCGCAGGTTTTGCAGGTGCTTCCTTGGTCTGTTCTTTTGCCATCTTTCCGCCATGACCCACAAACTTGCGAGTCAATGAAAATTCACCGAGTTTATGCCCGACCATGTTTTCATCAATCAATACTTCAGGAAAATCTTTCCCGTTGTGGATCTGAAATTTAAGACCGACCATAGACGGAGTAATAGTGGAAGCGCGTGCCCAGGTCTTGATTGGTTTTTTGTCCCCACTCTGAAGCGCCTTCTCCACCTTTTGCATGAGTTTGGCGTCAGTGTAAGGTCCTTTTTTCAAACTTCGTGACATAACATTGATTTAAACGGATTTAGAGTATATTACTTTTTCTTCTTTGAAACTCGTCGTGAAACGATGAATTTATCGCTTGCCTTCTTCTTTCTCGTCTTGACCCCACGAGCAGGCTTTCCCCACGGAGTTCGAGGACCTCGTTTCTGACCAATCGGAGAATGTCCTTCTCCTCCTCCGTGTGGATGGTCGACCGGATTCATGTTCTTACCGATAACGGTTGGGCGGATACCGCGATAGCGTACACGTCCTGCTTTTCCCCATCGAATAAGTTTGTAATCAGGGTTACCCAATTGCCCAATACTTGCGATACATTCTTTTTTGACGAGTCGTACTTCAGAAGAAGGCATCTTGAGTTGTGCGTATTTCCCTTCGACAACCATGAGCTGGAATCCGACTCCGGCTCCGCGACCCATCTGTCCACCTTTTCCAGGTTCAAGCTCGACATTATATACGAACATTCCGGCAGGGATATATTCAAGCGGCATGCGATTACCATGCTTCGGTTCAATCTTTCCTTTCGAAGAGAGGACCACATCACCCACCTGAATTCCCTGATACGCAAGTATATATGATTTAACACCGTTCTCGTACTCAACAAGTGCAATGCGAGGACCGCGATTTGGATCATATTCAATGGCTTTTACCGTTGCAGGAATATCAAAAATTTGCTGTTTGAAATCCACCATGCGGTAATAGCGTTTTACTCCACCACCCTGATGACGTACGGTGATTTTACCCGTATTATTTCGTCCTGAATTCTTTTTCAAGGGAGTGATCAATGATTTCTCAGGATTGAACTTGGTGATATCAGAAAAATCCTGGACACTTGAGTTGCGTCTTCCGGCGCTCGTTGGTTTGTGTAATTTGATGGGCATACAATGATTCTAAAATAAGGAAGTGATATTATACACCTTCATGAATTCTGATTGATTCGCCTTCCTTTAGAGTGACAATCGCTTTCTTCCAGTCGCTGCGTCGTCCCAACGTCGTCCCAAAACGAACGGTTTTTCCTTCAAAACGAAGGGTGCGAACACGAATAGGAGTGACACCATACACCTGGAATACCGCTTTCTTGATATCCGTCTTAGTAGCTCCTGGCACGACCGCAAACGCATATGAACGGTGCGATTCTTGCAACGCTGCTTTTTCACTCAAAATAGGTTTCAAGAGTACACGAAATGCTGGACCATTTTTTGACGTACCCGATGATACAGTACTTTCGACAGCTTTCTTTTTTCGAGATGCTTTCGGAGCTGCTGAGACGTTCTTTTCGGATACCTCTGCTTTGGTTGATTTTTTATTGAGCAATCCCATATGATTATTTTACAAAACGTTTTTCTAAAACAGCAACCGCATCAGCCGAAAGCATAACATATTGATGATGAAGCAAATCAACCACACTCACGTCAGCTGCGCGAACGACATCAATAGCGGAAACATTCTGCGCTGCACGCACGAGCTCTGGAGTGTGGGAAGCCACCACAAATACGGTGCTTTTCCCACTTCCTGGGAGTGCTGCGCGAAGACGTGCAACTTCCTGTGCTTTTCCCTTAAACTCAAATGTATCAACAACCATGAGACGATCATGCGCAACTTTGTCACTCAAAAGCATCTTTACTGCAGCGACTTTCATTTTTTTGTTGATTTTCTGAGTATAGGTTCGCTCACTTAATGGTCCAAACGTGATACCTCCACCTCTCCACAACGGAGAACGGATAGAACCGTGACGAGCCCGGCCGGTACCCTTCTGTTTCCATGGTTTCTTTCCACCACCCCGGACATCTCCACGCATCTTGGTGTGTGCCCATGGTTGTCGAGTGTTAGCGCGCATTGCGACGTACACCTGGTGAATCAAACTGGAATTGGGTTTCAAGCCAAAAATATCTTCTCGTACCTGAAGCGGAGCCTTCTTTTCTCCCTGAGAATTGTATACAGCAACGTGAGTCATATCAAGAAAATAATATTATACGGTTGGCACTGATGCTGCCTCGACGGGTACAGTCGCAGGCGCTGATGCCTCGATCGTGATCGATCCTTCATTGGTTGAAATATATACCAATCCGTTTCTAGCTCCAGGAATCGCTCCTTTGATAAGAAGTTCATTAGTCTCAGGATGAATCTCAACGATTTCAAGATTCTTTACCGTTACCTGGTCATCCCCCATATGTCCTCCCATACGCATATTCTTGAATACCCGCTGTACACCACCAGCTCCGATACTACCAGGCATGCGAAGGTTGTCTTTGTGACCATGGGTTGCAGGGCCTCCGGCAAATCCGTGTCGCTTGACCACCCCCTGGAAACCACGTCCTTTTGACGTACCGGTTACCTGAATCTTTTCTCCGGGAGCAAAAATAGCAACCGTAAATTGGTCACCTTTTTTCAAATTCTCGGTTTCGCCACGGAAATCCTTGAGGAATCGCACGGTGGTTTCAGAGCTTTCGCCAACTGAAATGCCTTTCAAGTGCCCCTTAAGTGCTTTATTCAAACGGAAGGTTTTCTGTGTACCAAAGCCAACCTGAACAGCCCCATCTTTTACCTGAGTAACAACACAAGGACCTGCCTGAACTCGGGTAACAGGTACCACTGAGCCATCAGCACGAAACACTTGTGTCATTCCGATTTTTTTACCAATAATGAATTTCATACCAGTTTGTTTTTTGAAACTCTGTCTAGATTCGTTTAATAAAAAACTAGAAGTAACAATGCCACAATCTCGCCTACCCATGACATCTTTACTTCTAGCCTCTAAAAACCATAAAAATATGGTGTATACGGCGTTGTCTAATAAAGTATGTAATGAATAAAACCTCACGCTATAGCTGCCCTGTTTCAGATGTTTTCCCGAATCTAGAGGGATCTTATCTGGGCAAAACAGATATAGTTCTTTTGTGGACTTAGTCTACCCTATAAGGACACATTTGTCAAGACCACTTACATCATCTTGATCTCCACGTCGACACCACTCGGTAAATTGAGGTTCATGAGAGCGTCAATTGCCTTAGGGCTTGGCGAGAGAATATCAAGGAGTCGCTTATGGGTGCGCATTTCGTACTGCTCTTGAGCGGTCTTATGGACAAAGGTCGCTCGGTTTACGCTGTACTTCTGAATATGGGTAGGGAGCGGTACTGGACCGACTACCTTTGCGCCATTGCGTTCAGCAGTATCAATGATGGTCTTGGTAGCGCCATCAATGATCTTATGATCATATGCTTTAATCTTTACCCGAAGGCGTGGACCCACTTCTTCAACTTTTGTTTGTGTAGCTGTCATAAATGAACTATTTAAAACCAACAACCCCGCCCTCTATTAGGGAAGGCGGGGTGTCGTATATTATGCAATAATCTTAGTTACTACTCCCGCTCCTACGGTGC
>CAZNAO010000032.1:0-3309 GCA_964571295.1 uncultured Gammaproteobacteria bacterium
TGTGCCGGACAGCGTCCAGGTCGAGGACCCCTGCAAGGACCTCTACCAGTACGCCGGCGGGTACTTCGGCTATAGTCTGCAGGGCTATGCCAAGTACGATGACACGCTCATCATCACTGCGCGACCTTCGGAAGGGCAGTGCGCCCTCAGCGCTGACGCACGTGCGGTTTGGGTGCCGGAACCGATTCAGTTCTACGGCTCGAGCCTCCCGCTCGAGACGGACCTCGAAGATGTCTCTACGGCTGATGGTTTCGTGACCATCACGCTCTCGTATGAGAGCCCCCTCTTCAAGCTGCATGTCTACGACAGCGGCCGGGAGTACGTCTTCTACTTTGTCCGCTGACGACACTTCACACGGGGACGGCATGTCACTCGACATGCCGTCCCCTGCGAAAACGCACCATATATTCAAATTCAAAGCCTCGTTATGTACATAACGAGGCTTTTTTTACCAGATACATGATATCTATTTACGGGAGCATGATAATTTCACCTTTATAGAAGGTATATGCAGTAGATTCGTTATTACATCTCGGATTACTATCATTATATAGTCCACCAGAAACAGGGTTCTTATTCTGATCTGATGCATTGCACCATCCCCAGTTATCGAGTACTTGCACTCCTGGTCGGAAGATACAGATATCAGTATCATCAGTAACCCCGGTGCGCTCCAACAATCGTGCATAAGCTTCCGGATTTGGATTGGAACCTCCCGCCGGTCTCAAATCTCTCACTTTCTTGTCTGCACTTGCACTCGTACACTGATACACATGCGTGAATTCAAAATATTCATCTTTACACGCACGAGGTGCATCTCCAAATAATCGGATTGCTGCATCTTCATTATTCGACGTAGTTGTCGATATATCACAGAACGCTCCTTGCGCATTCACGATCTGGGAACATTCGCTATTTGAACTACAGGGATTACCTTCAGTTAATTGTGTGTTTACATACATACAGAAACCTGTAGTCGCCTGATGTGAAGAATCTGGATTTTGAGTTAGATTACATGATGCCGTCTTACCTTGTTGTGGCTGACAATCGCTCGTCTGGGAGCATGTACTTCCCGTATATTCCACTGGATAGTATCGACAAACGCCGGCTGATTGTACATTGGTATACACCTGTGTCGGTACCGCACACAATACCGCACTACCATTAGATCCCGCATATCGACAGTCATCACTACTATTACATGTAATCTGGGTACCTGCACATCGACCCAATCCAGTATTAGTGTTTGCATCAAAGTTGTAGGTAAAGCTATCGGTCGCCGCACAATATGGTTTCCGATTCTTGTACAATCCTTCCGTACCATCATTTGCTTCTGTTCCATCACCCCAGTTTACCTTCACCCGCTTGATCGGCATTCGATTGTCATCTGCGTAGGCAAAGAAATTCACGGTCGCCTGGAATACTCCATCTGCGATAATCGGATCCGGAGTACCCTGCCGATTCTTATCTTCGTCCGGAAGATTATCCCCATCGTAGTCAGCTAGGGTATAATTCCTGAAGTTGATCGTAAACGCATCTGCTTCTGCAGCAGTACAATTCCCGCCACGCTGTCCGCAACCGTATGGATTGAGTGCGAAGACACGAGGATTGCTTCCGTATGCCTGCCCCCCCCTATCATGATTCCCTCCGGTAAGTGTTGACGTGGTCACATTACGGATAGCATAATAATTTCTAAACAGATTGTAGAGCACATTCCTACCATCACCGTTACTATTGTCGTCAACTCGAACAGCTGCAGTTACTGCATCATCAACACAATTTGGTGTAGTGAATGCAAAATTTCCTCCTCTATTGACACAGCGATATGGTACACCAAGAGCATAATCGGGGAATGTATAGTAGAGTCCGGTCGTAGTGGAATTTCGAATAGAGCTTGCAGTGACTGGTGGGACAAACTTATTTTCAGCACTTGCATTAAGCGAACCAAATGGTTCGAGTCCGACTATTGCAGCTTTCTCTCTTAATTGCCAAAACAAACCACTTTTAACATCTGCGTATGCCAGGCCATTGGTGCTATCTCTCCATACGCGATCAGTAAATGCTTTATTAGCCCCTGAGGTATCGGTAACGGCTGTATATTCGATACATCGGTCCACCAATTTTGCGATTGTCGCAAATCTGATACCTGAATTTTCTCCTTTTTCATTCTGCGTGTTCATGCACCAGCGCGAAATATATCCCAGGAACTCCCCATCTTTATTGAAATCCATACCGATCGCAAACCAATTTCTTTGCGCATTACCACTGCTCTCACATGCGACCGAGAACGGATCGTTTGACGCATCAATTTGAGGATTAGGAGAACTTTGTAATCCAGCAAATATGGTCTCTGTATTGGGGTATATCAGAGTGACGTATCGACGGTGAATACGATTTCGCTCAGCCAATGTAGTATTCGCTTGATATACATCCCACCACTGGCCAGTTGCACTTGTTCCTGCATACTCACAATATGATTTGAGTCCATTGGATGCACAACTGCTTGCATTGCTGGTCCGCTCGAGCAAATACGAAATACGATTCATATTCGCATTTGCATCCTGAGCACCATAATAAATCTGTTTGTCTGCCTTTCTGTTATACGCCATGATCGTCGCTTTTTCCACTTTCTGATCCTGAAGCAACCTGAAATCCATATATAGATCCGTTGCCAATGCCACCGGTCCAAATCCTTCTAACCCATCCGGGAATGAGATCGGTACCAGATGTATCGCCCCAATATCGTCTTCGCGCAAGCTCGACTCTACCTCACCATCCACATGGATATATCTATTACTACTCAAGAATCCGGTATTAAGACCTATCTCAGGAGAAAATACTGCAGTACCTGCTAATGCGCCTAAGTCTCCCTGACCTGGATTCATGAAATAACTTCCTGTGCCATACGTATTCGCACCTGCAGGGAACAAGCGTGGTGGATGCATGAGCGTACCTGTATCTTCGTCTGGTCGTTCATCCATAGCTTTCGTTCCTATTACTAGTGGTGCAAATGAATACACCTCCCACCTCCCACTAGCACTATATTCCTCCATATACTTAACCCTATGTTTAGTTTTCTCACCCCCATCCGGATTACCACCTCGGGTATCGAGACGAAGTATACGTGCTGATTGTCCGATATTTTTCCATGCCCACGCCTGCATGGTTCGGTATATTTTCGCCTTTTCGGTTAATGAACTATCTACAGTGTTATTCATCAGATCTTCATATTCTCCTGCCGTACCGAAGACTCCATTTGTTGAATCATCAGAGTCAAACATTTTTGCACAATTGGTACAGGAGGTGCCG
>CAZNAO010000032.1:3319-11150 GCA_964571295.1 uncultured Gammaproteobacteria bacterium
CCTTGAAACACATCTGCATCTAAACTATCTATTACCTTCTTTAAATAAGAAGATACTAAATGCACCATCTAAACGAACACCGCTACTTCCACTATTCACATTTAACGGAGTAGACATAAACTCACCCAGAGAGTCATTAATCGCTGTGGTATCAAGATATGAATCGTGATATCCAGCAGCGCGATTGGTAGCTTCAGTACAGTATGCTTCTCCACCCCCGTCCGGTGCGTCATACTGTGCCACCGGGTAATATCCGGCTTCACGATTCATATTATAGAGATCCTGGGCACTCGCCGATACCTGGATCGGGAGCCAGGTGAGACATGCAAATGCCTCATGTATCTTCGCAGTCGGCTTTGAAATTCCGAGCGGTCGGCTCAAATCGTATTCAATGCACAATCCTCGCTGACCAATAAAGGTTCCTTTTTGCTTTATCATGCTGCATGTGCCACCGGTTCCACACTGATTGGAATTGGTACACGGGTCGCCATCCTGCTCCCCACCCATACAGATTCCTGACGGAATCATACGCGTACTGTCGCTGTTTACGGGCCAGTAATCCGTAGTTCCGCTCTTGTATTCCACTTTCACATATTCGCACGAACAATCGACGCCCGGCTGACATACGTTTGCGCGCTCATATTTCTCTCTTTTCGCAGTATAATCTACACGACTCTGAGATCCGTTTTGTCTTACATCAGATTCATTGATGTCACCGACCGCAATTTCGGTCGAATATGGACTCGTGGTCTCGGGATATGATTTACAGATACCTGGCTGTAATTTTTCTAATATTTTTTCCAGATTTGATTCACGCGCCGTCTCAGTGTTCCCAGAAACAGGAGTGAACGTAAAGCGGTCATTTACTGGGTAGATACATCGCTGGCGATAGCATCGTCCGCCTTCATCAAATCCACAAATCGCCCCATCTCGTTTTATATACTCTGTCTCCCCATTCTGAATCTGAGTTTCTCTACAGCCCATTTCTGGAAAACCATTTTCCTCGTTAAAAAATTCATGACTCATCTCATACCCAAGATATGCCTCAGTCCTTCCTTCAAAGAAAAGATAGACATAGTTGCTTGGATTGTACGCACCAAAGAATGTATATCCCGAATATTCAGGAGCGGTCCAGCTCACTTCTCGGGATACATACTTCTGTTCGGTCATTCGAGTATTGTCATTGTTTGCTTCTGCCCACTGACTACAATTGCCAAACGCATCCATCTTGAGACACGCAGCATATTGCTGACACAAGATCTGAGGCTTACCATCCTTATCATAGACCGTAATTGAGGTCTTGCACGACAACCACTCTCGACATTGTCGATCACGATCAACTTTGAGAATATAGTTCGCATCTACCGTACCCGTGGTTACAGGGTCAACTAGTTTATTTGGTGGGTCTGAAGATACACTGTTCGCATATGAAGCGGTAGTGTTGTAAATTTTCAGTGGATTTTCGGTCATGTCGAACAATACGCAGCCTTCCTTCTGACTGACTTTACCCGCGCATTGTCCAATATTCTGTGTCAAGCGATCATTCATGATAACAAAATACGATTTCCCACGAGGAGTTGATGAGGTGATGGCCGCGCGATCGACCAGTTCGGTACAGCCATTACTTCCCGCGTCACACGCACCCACAAACCCCTGATATTCTCCAGTAGTTCCCTGCGACCAGAGTCCATATTCGTTTCCCGGTTGCAGATAATTCGGATAGCACGGTGTCGATTCGTCATCCGCACGGAACCAACCATTATACGTTACGCCGTTTCGTTCCACCTTTTCTTTATATACACAGATCGAATTGCCCGTAACTTTCGGATCTTTGAAATAGACGGTATTATTATCCTGTTTAAACGCTGAGCACCCTACCTCGTTCCCCGTGCAAAGCGTATCGCTGTAGCCGCGCGGATCATTTTTCACATAGGTATCACGGTAGGTAGTAGTCGTACCGTTGCGTTCTTCCAATCCCACTTTCATACAGCCCATCTGTTGCTGATTGCATACAAACTCACTTCGGTGTGTGAGGTACACCGTATCAGAATCTTCACGAATGACGGTTGTGGATCCATCCACAAATAGTCGGTCTTTCGTGGCATCATCACACGATCCGTTCACGGAAACACACCCTTCCGCGGTCATCGCGACCGTTGCCCCGAGCGGGATTGCAGATTTAATACGACACTCAGTTTCTCCGGTCTTCACTGAACAACTATAAGTTGCACTTGCTGTTTGCGGTTCACTCAAGGTTACCGAGCAGGAAGTTGCAGAAGACTGTGTCCCTGATTTTCTGCAGATCACATTGTATGCCTGCTTCTCATCCGCACGATTTCCGGTCACAGTGTTCTGTGTGTCTACCAATGCCCGGCATCCGACCGCCTCTTCACGGCATAATCGATCAAATCCGGTTATCGAGACTGTACTACCGTCACGTTTGGTGAATTCACGACATCCTAAATACATGCCCGGTAACCCATCATTTGGGTTTGCATCACAGGCAAGCGGCACATCATATCCTTCCGGGGTTTTCCATGAGTCTTTGATCAGGTACACGTGGTTGCTTGAAGCGCCTCCGATCTGGACCACTGAAACGTTATCCAGGAAATAAAATTGACTCGTGCCATTTGCCTGGCTACCAAAATATAGCTGCGCACCCCTGGTGCCGTCGCCCACAAACTGTACCGGTCCCAATCGATATTCCTGCCACTCATTCGTGATGGGTGCAAGTGCATTACTATTAGTCAACGGATCAAACGTGAATGCAGTTCCAACCGTTTGATTATCCTGTGCAAACCCACTCGAAATTCCAAAGGACCCTGATCCGCGCGCCCAGAATCTGAGCTCATACCATGCGCCCGGTTGTAATTTTCCTGCCTCAAAATTATATCCGATACTCGGCCCATTTACCCGAAGTGAGTTCAGTCCTACCTGAAGCGACTCCGGTTCTACTGATACCGTCCCCACCCATCCAGCTCGAGCTTCATTGAGTGCATCAACTGAATTTCCTCGGGGTTCAAAGCCAAACGTTGCCACCTGTTCAATATTATTTCCGGTATTCCCAATATACGAGCGGCATTTATTTGCAGATGCCGGACACAAAGTCGCTTCCGACTGGATGGAATTGTATACACATGAGCCTCCGGTACCTGAAGCATTTGCCTGATAGACACCGCCATTCATACATCGGTTACATTGCCCACCATTCCAATTCCCTCCTTTGTCCTGACAGGTAGTCGCATTCGTAATATTCCCATCGCGGTACATTTGAGAATCGGTTTTTCGGAGCGGAGTACATTGTGAAGATACCGTGACCGTATCTCGGAACAAGCGGTAATAAATATTTCCGTTCGGATCATAAAATGCGCGACAATCTGGACTTGCACCATTCGGACTATACGGGTTAGCCAATAGTTCATTGTATGACGCCTGATTACATTTATCATAATTTGCCTGCAGCGCCGACAATGAATCGTCAACGTAGGCTGGGGAACCTGCAGGGAACACTGTTCCTGCGGTGTCCGTCCCCTGGTAGGAAAGACCGAGGAGTCCAATATAATTCTGATTGGTCGAATTTATCTGAAGCAGGGTATGGCGTTTCAATATATACCCCTGCACCTCTGAACCTTCCCATGAGTAAAATACTCTTCCATTATCTCCACTCGGGAGCTCACAACGTTTCAAATTGCTATAATATTCAAGCGATTCTCCTCCAGCAGCAGCAGCTCCAATATTGGTAAACTCATCACATCCGACATTCTGGATTGAACAGGTCTCAGCATCCCGTGCAATAAAATTCAATGGGAATTTTGAAGATTCAAATACCGTTGCCTCCTGCTTGAACGTCTCATAACCAACACACTGCGTCGGACATGCTCCACCACCGACTACGCCGGTGACCGGAGTACCTCCATCCTTCGGACGATACTCATCACACCCCACTTCGTCAGCAATACACGCGCTTGCGAACGCATTACAGCTTTCTCCTCGTCGTTCTGCGATTGCAGTCAATTCTGCAGAAGTCTCCGGCCAGTCAATGATTCCGGGAGAAGTAATGTCCGCATCATAGCATCCCAAGTAGTCCGGTGCTTTTTTCAAAAATACCCGCTCCTCAGTTTTCGGATCCATGAACAAGGTACACCCTTCAGCTCCTGCAGGGCATTGTTGGCTATTAATTTTTGCATTAAAATGTACTGCTTGTGTTCGCCCCGCAAACGCAAGTGAGAGATCAGGCGTAGTTGTATCAACCCATATATTATCTTCCTGATCAGCGCTGTATGCCCTGCACCCGACTGAATCTGCATTACATGATTGGATATCAAGCGTACGTGATAAGTATGATGCCACTGCACCAGTATTAGATGTGTACGTTTTACACGTATTAAATTGTTCTGGGCACGAATTCCCTGGAATTTTCCAGGTATTTTCTTCCTGCGTACAATACCCGAATCCTAGACACTGACCATTTGCATCTGTCTGAAGACATGTCGAAAAATCTACACACTCCTGTCTTCGAGTTGCAGCATTTTCGGTCAAAAGTTCAGGTCCATTCACGAGAGCTTCACAGCGAGCTTCCGGAGCTTTGATGATCCAATTCGGATCGACCAATTTGAAATATGGACTCGACGAACTATTGAATCCCTGAACCACCTGTCCCAGGGTAAGCGGAGTATCCGGACTTGATTTCAGTACGGCGATCTCAAATCCGAGTGGTAAAATTCTAGCTTTGCGTAATTTCTGAACATTTGAATAACAATATGCGGAGCTGTAGCAATATTGTGTATCAGTATTTCGAGCATTGGTCGGCGGAATCAACGGCCAATCAGCATGAAGCAAATTCTGCTGAATCGCTTGAGCGATTGTAAGAGGCACATCGACACGTGCACGATCCGTCGCCTGTACCAAGCCCGAATCCATGACACAATTATTGAGTCCTGGATTCTCATTACAGGTACTATACTCGGTCACGACGTCATAGGCAGTCAGTGGACGCTGTGGTACACCTGCAATCAAATAAGAAAAAGCCGCTTCGGCTGCAGCCCGGTTGTTTCTCACATTTGCTGCATAAAAATCAACAACTGAATCTCCTGAACCTCCTGATTTGCTTGGAAGCAAGCCTTTTTCAAGAACATTCTGAAGCAGGGCACTCGTAAGTGTACTTGCAAATACCGACAACGCGGACGGAAGAATCTGAAGCGCTCCTGAGCCGTATATTCCCGCGATCTGTGAGGTGTTGAGCTGAGTAGTATAGTTACCAGTCAACGTTTTTGATTCTTCCTGAATAACTGATGCCGGAGTTCTAATATTGCCCGAGATCACATCAGTGATTGGCTTGAAGCCCGACACATCCAGACGATCAAGCTGGTTTGCCAATTGTTTTGTACTCACAATATCATCAATTTTCCCGATAAAACCCAAAGTTTCACCAATTACTCCTGATGAATGTTTGATTGAGGCACTAAACTTTTCGAGTATATTTGGATCATTCAAAATACTCTGTGGATCATTTTCCCAGCCTTGCCGTGCTTCACTCCAGGTACATCCTGGCTGCTGTGGACCTGCAAGCGCCTGTGCGGACTGTTGCGCTAACGCTGGATTCGCTGATGCGTTTGAGGGAGTTCCTCCGTATTTTGCTTCAAACATGTCTGAAATGTCCACCAATAACCCTACACGTACACGCACGTCGGCAGGCGGGCAGAGATTGAGACCAAATTGATCCCCAAATTGATCAATCGCTCCAGCCGCACTGTCGAGCGCTGTTGTTTTCAAATACTCTCCAAATCCTTGCTGAAATGCCAATGCCCCTTGACCTTTGCCCCCTGATGCCACGTATTTCGCGGTATCATATGCGATCTTTCTCATAAAATATGATGCACCATTGACAAGTGCCCCCAATCCAGCGGCCAAGAGTGCGTCTCCAATATTGTCAGTCACATTTCGAAGACCCTGATTCACATCGGTAAACTGAGCATAGGTGTTTGTCGGACGAAGCAGCGTAAATCCAAACCCATACACCGCCAGGATCACGACGACAATCCCGATAATACCGCGTTTTTTTGATTTTTGAGAAAGAAAAAACATAAATACAGGCAATAATAAGCTACGGCTGTGTACTTGTAGGCGTACCCGTAGACTGATAGTCTTTGAGCATTTCTTCAGCCATTTCTACCAGGGTTGCATCATCAATTCGATTCAGATCCTCTTCTGAAATTTTTCCGGTCGCAAGAATAAGTTGGCGCAATTGCACCGGATCTTTCAAAATCTCGGCAACGGCACCCGCATCAATCGCTCCACCTCCCGATGATCCAAGCTGACTGCCGAGCAAAATCTGATCCGGTGTTGCACCCGAATCAAGCAAGGGAGACGCGACCGTGGAAGATGGAGTCACTCCGCTGGCAAATTCCGTATCACTACATGATTTTCCTTCCGGACATAACGGATCGGTCCCTTCTTCAATCTCTAAAGCATCGCTTCGTTTGTCACTGTCACTGTCCGCAAGATAGGGACTGGTCGAATACATATACAATTCCTCATAATCATTGAGTCCGTCTTTATCGGTATCTATCTGCTGCAGTCGAGTAGTTTCATCGTAGGCGCCCACATCTACCGAAGCAGTCTCTTGGCGAATAATAAAACGACCGTACACCGTATTTCTTAATTGCAAAAAACTGAATGAAACAGTCACTAATGCAAAAACAAGCAGAGAAATAAACCCAGCTTTTTGCGCGGAATTTAATTTTCGAGGCTCCGACGAATTCATGAAATCAGAGCTTAAATATACGTCTGCCTAAGTATATCAAAAATACACGTTCCAAACAAAATCTATCTTGTGAGTAACTTTGAAAGTTTAATCCAGTCATCAACTGAGAGTGCTTCGGCTCGGACACCCGATGGAAGATTGAGTGATTCAAGATGGTGTTCAATAACTTCTTTTTCCAGATGCAGAGCATCTCTCAGATTATTTGCAAGCATTTTTCGCTTATGATGAAATCCTGCTTTTACCAATTTAAAAAAAATTTTACTATCTTTTCTTGACGTAATATTACCTATTCCCACAGCAGCCGAATCGACTTTGGGGCTAGGAAAAAATGATCCTTTTCCTACACGGGCCACAATACGCGGGGTGCCAAAATATTGAATTGACACTGCAAGAATACTCATATCCCCTGGTTTTGCAATGATTCTTTCTGCGACTTCTTTCTGAACCATGCAGACTACGGTTTCTGGAGGCGTATCTGACTCCAATATTGTTTCAAGAACCTCTGATGTGATCTGGTATGGCAAATTCGCCACCACCTTATAGGATCCCTTCTCATTCGCGACATAGCTGCCCCACAGCCGCAGCGCATTACCCCATACGATTTCAAGGTTCGGATACTTTACCTGTTGCTCCTCCCAATAGGGTCTTAATTTTTGTTCGATTTCAAATGCACATACTCGAGCGCCTGATTTCAATAATTCAAACGTCAATACACCAAATCCGGGGCCGATTTCGTAGACCCTATCTCCTGGCCTGATATCTGCCGCTTCAACCATTTTTCGTATCGGATTATCTGAAATCAAATAATTTTGCCCGTACTTTTTACTTGGATTAAGACCATAACGTTCACAGAGTTTTTTTATCTCAGTCGGAGTAATGACAGACATATCGTTAACCTACTGACTCCTGATTCAAAATAATTTCTCCTTGTCTTAAAATTTCCAGACTTCCATCGGGAGATACTCTTACGATCGTTGACGGACTATGATGCGGTAAATTCCCCGCATCGATAATGAGATCAGGTACCGCTGTCCTGCCCTCAAATGTAGCGAGCATATACTTCATGTC
>CAZNAO010000033.1:0-9544 GCA_964571295.1 uncultured Gammaproteobacteria bacterium
ATTTTCCACTTGCAACAAGTGCTTCAACGTTCTTCGGACAGTCCGCGTATTTCGCGAATTCCATTGCATACGTTGCGCGTCCCTGAGTCATGGAGCGAAGCCCGGTTGCATAACCAAACATGCTTGCGAGCGGAACGAGCGCGCGGATTACTTTCGCGGTTCCACGCTGGGTCATCTCTTCAATCTGACCGCGCTTACTCGACAAATCTCCAATGACATCTCCCATGTATTCTTCAGGAGTAGTAACTTCCACTTTCATGATCGGTTCGAGAAGTACCGGGTTTGCTTTGTTAGCTGCTGCAACAAACGCCATTGATCCCGCGAGTTTGAAAGCGATTTCACTTGAGTCGACTTCATGGTAGCTTCCGTCAAACACGGTCACTTTCACGTCAAGAATCGGATAACCGGCAACAATACCTTTACCCACTGCTTCTTTGACACCTTTTTCAATCGCAGGAATATATTCGCGAGGAATAAGGCCTCCCTTGATTTCATCAACAAATACAAGATTTTCTCCTGGATTTGCTTCCTTATCTTCAGCACTCAACGGTTCAATCTTGAGCCAGCAGTGACCATATTGTCCGCGTCCACCGGATTGTTTGACATACTTACCTTCAGCCTCAGCACTCTGACGAATGGTTTCTTTATATGCCACCTGAGGAGCGCCGACTTGTGCTTCCACCTTGAATTCACGTCGCATACGGTCCACAATGATGTCGAGGTGAAGTTCTCCCATTCCCGCGATAATCGTCTGAAGAGTTTCAGGATCACTGGATACTTTGAAGGTCGGATCTTCTTCGGCAAGTTTCTGAAGCGCAATACTCATCTTTTCAGCATCTCCCTTGGTATTAGGTTCGATAGCAACCGAGATTACCGGTTCTGGGAACGTAGGCCGTTCAAGTACTGCCGGTCGTGATTCGTCGCACAGGGTATCTCCGGTAGTGGTATTCTTGAGACCGATTGCAGCCGCAATCTCTCCCGCATATACCTGTTCCACATCTTCACGAGTATTCGCATGAAGTCGGACGATACGTCCGATACGCTCTTTGGTACCATTGGTACTATTGAGTACATAACTACCAGCTTTGATACTTCCCGAATATACACGGAAGAAGGTGAGCCGTCCGACAAACGGATCAGTGGCAACTTTGAACGCGAGACTGACAAACGGATCAGTATCGCTTGATTTGATTTCAATCGTTTTTTCTTCATCATCCGGATCGTGCGCCACAATCGTCGGCATGTCGATCGGAGCTGGCAAATACGCGACCACATTATCGAGTACGAGCTGTACTCCGATATTCTGCAATGCGGTTCCGCACATGACGGGATAAATTTCGTCTTTTAATACCATGCTGCGAATTGCAGTCTTGATTTCATCAACCGACAAATCATTGGTTTCAAGATACTTGGTCATAAGGTCTTCACTCGCTTCAGCAACTTTATCGAGCAATGCTGCTCGGTATTCAGCAACCTGAGCCTTCATGTCTTCAGGAATTTCAAATTCAACGACATTGATTCCATGATCCCCCTCAAATCGATATGCTTTCTGCTCAATGATGTCAACGATTCCCTTGAATTCCGACTCCATACCGATCGGAAGCTGAATTGCAAATGCATTCGGAGACAATCGAGTTCTAATCGAATTCAAGGTCATAAAAAAGTCGGCTCCCGTTTTGTCCATTTTGTTGGCAAAACAAATACGCGGTACGCGATATTTATCAGCCTGGCGCCATACAGTCTCACTCTGAGGCTCGACCCCCTGACTTCCGTCGAATACCGCAACCGCACCATCAAGCACACGAAGCGAACGCTCTACTTCTACCGTGAAGTCCACGTGACCAGGAGTATCGATGAGGTTGATGCGGTGATTTTTCCAGAAACACGTCGTAGCTGCAGAGGTGATCGTGATACCGCGTTCTTTTTCCTGCTCCATCCAATCCATTTCAGCAGCTCCCTCATGAACTTCTCCGATCTTGTGCTTTTTTCCGGTGTAAAAAAGAATACGTTCAGAAACCGTCGTCTTACCCGCATCAATATGCGCCATGATCCCGATATTGCGCACGCGCTCAAGTGGATAGTCTCGTCCCATAAAAAAGTGGGTTAAAAAGTATAAAATTGCTTAGCGGCTAAAACGTGCGAAATGCGCAAACGCTTTGTTTGCCTCAGCCATGCGATGCATGTCATCACGTTTCTTGATCGCTCCGCCATTCCCTTCAAGAACATCCAAACATTCTGCAGCGAGCTTCTCGGCCATATTGCGTCCTTTGCGAGCTTGTGCGGCAGTCACGATCCAGCGGAATGCAAGCGCATTCTGTCGGTTGCCGGAAACCGGCATCGGAACCTGGTAGTTGGCGCCACCCACACGTCGTGAACGGACTTCAACCTGAGGCCGGACCGCTTCAAGTGTAGCATCAAAAATTTTGATTGGATCAGTTTTCTTTTTATCTTTCAAAATATCAAGTGTCTCGTAAACAATATGTTCTGCAGTAGATTTCTTGCCGTCTTTCATGACGAAATTAATAAACTTTGCAAGAACTTCACTGTTGTACAATGGATCTGGAGTAGGAGTTCGCTTGAACCCTCGTTTTCCTCGTGGCATATTTGAGTTAATTAGTTTTAAGAGTGTATGAGACACGTATCACATTTCACGTACCACGTATCATAATTTAAATTGAATTGATATGTGGTATATGGTATGGGATACGTGTTATGTGTTACATGAACAACCAACTGTTAATTACTTTTTTGCTGCTTTTGGCCTCTTCGCACCGTAAATCGAGCGACTGCGTCGACGAGCTTCTACACCCTGAGTATCATACACACCGCGTACAATGTGGTAGCGTACACCCGGCAAGTCTTTCACACGACCACCGCGTACAAGTACGATTGAGTGTTCTTGCAAATTGTGTCCTTCACCAGGAATATAGGCAATAATTTCTGACCCATTCGAAAGACGAACTTTCGCAACTTTTCGAAGCGCTGAGTTCGGTTTCTTCGGGGTCATGGTGTATACCTTGGTGCACACACCACGTTTGAATGGTGCTCCACGGCGGAGTTCAGTTCGTTTGCGATGCAAACTGTCGAGCGTAAACTGAAGCGCCGGAGACTTTGATTTGGTTCTCTTTGAAACCCGTCCCTTGCGCAAAATCTGATTCATCGTAGGCATAGTATCCTATCAAATAATAAATTAAGCCTGAATAAATGAAAACATGCCCCATTAGGGCACGTTCGGACAAACAAAAATCATTGTTTATCGAACGTTGATAGGGTCGCATGACCCCATGGAACTTCACCCTGAGCGACCTATAGAAGGTCAGAGGGTTACTCGTTCTAAGCCACCAGCAATACTGGCGCGGGAAAACTATACCGAAAAAATGAAATTATGTCAAGAGTACAATCCGTATTCACGGGTATCAAAAAGCGAAACGATCCCCGACCAGGAGTTGCACTACATACTGCACGACGGGGCTGATAACACCCGGGAACAAGATGATAAAGCCGAATAAAATAAACATGCCATAGCGCTCAAGTGTCTCCGTGACTTTCCACAGCGAATCAGGCAATAGCGCATACAGTACTTTTGACCCGTCAAGAGGCGGAATCGGCAACAAATTGAAAATTGCGAGCCCGACATTGGCATAGACGATAATCAGAAGAAATACGGTAATATCCCCTACCGGCATGAATCGTAGAAGCATCCCGAATACGAATGCAAGAAAAAAATTGGATGCAGGGCCGGCAAGCGCCACCCACATCGGCCCGGTTTTCTGGTTTTTGAGATTATAAGGGTTGTAGGGCACCGGCTTCGCATAGGCAAACAAGAATCTGCCACCCGTAGAAAAATACAAGAGAAGGGGCAACAGAATCGTGCCCCAGAGGTCGATATGGGATTTCGGGTTGAGCGTGAGTCGTCCGGCATAGCGCGCGGTCGGGTCCCCCATACGGTCAGCAACCCACCCATGCATATATTCATGGATAATGGCAGAAGGGATAATAACCGCGAGGTAAAATAACGAAATGATAGGATCCATACATCAGTTCTTGACAAAAAGCGGAAAATGAAATACACTGCTCCGCATAACGTTTACACAGTATATCTTCTACTCGCCTTTAACGTCAACCATATGCGAAAATGCGAACTCTGCAAAAAAGGGACGGTCAGTGCCGCAAACCGAAGTCACTCAAATGTGAAAACACTTCGAAAGCAGCATGCCAACCTCCAAAAATTCATGGGAATGATGTTGTGCAGTACCTGCCGAAGAACGATCAAAAAGCAGATCGCACACACCTAATACGTCCATCGAATTGAAATAAAAAAATCACCAGAAATTCTCTGGTGATTTTTTGTACCACCCGATCACATGCTCATCTGATGAGCAAACGGACGCTTCATACCTGTGTCAGCAAGGACGATTGTCTCACATGCTTCGGAACATGCCCCGTGCAATCGTGCATAACATACGTCACAACCGATAAATAACTCGTTACACTCTTTGTGAATACAATTGCGATACGTGTCGCACGCTGTCTCACATACCGCACACTTCCCTACGATCTCCTCAGTGTCAGTCATATTCACTCGCAGTGCCATACGATCGTCGAAGGTAAAACATTTCCCTTCAAAAAACCCTTCGTTTCCATACTTCTCTGCATACTTCACGATACCTCCCTCAAGATGATATACCTGATTTCTATCAAATCCATAGGCCACAAATAATGCGGTCGCAGGTTCACAGCGCACACCCCCCGTGCAATACATTACAATTTTTTTACCTTTAAACTGATCATAAAAATTCATGACATTTTTCAAATCTCTGAAATAACTGACCGGTGGACGGATAGCATTCTTAAACCGGCCGATATCATATTCATAATCATTACGCATGTCGATCAGAATCATCTCTTCGCCACGAGTAAGCCATTGATGAAAAGTGTCACGATCAACATACTTACCTCGTTTAGTCCAATCAATAGAATCTTTGATTTCAGTGGTAATAATTTCATCACGATACCGAACGCGAAGTTTAGGAAACGGCAAAAATTCAGAAGTGTGTTCTTTAAAATCAATATTTTTATATATTTTATGCTGGTTCATGTATGTCTTGTACAGCTCAATACTTTCTTTGGTTCCACCGATATTTCCATTGATTCCGTAATCCCCGATCAGGATACGTCCTTTGAGACCCAAAGCTACACAAATTTCTTTGTGCATCTGTACTTCTTTTGCCGGATTTTTGATATCGACAATTTTGTAATATAACAATGTGTGAAACATAGATACGTAACTCGACTTGAAAATTTTCGTCGGAGTAGTGGGACTTGAACCCACGACCTCATGACCCCCAGCCATGCGCTCTAGCCAACTGAGCTATACTCCGATGAGTGATACTCACGGATAATAAACTAAAAAACTCTTTTTTTCAAGAGTTCATTAGTGACCACGGAGTGGAGGAGTACGAAATACTACTCCTAAACTAGTTAGGTGGGTAGCCGCACACCAAGCCCACGGGCCGGGAAAATATAGGCCTCCCAATGGTAGCATTTTGTAGAATAGTATATGTACTGCTCCAATAATGCCGAGGTCTTCTTCACTATAACAATAGAAAGAAAAACGTGCAAACCCTGAACGAAACCTTCATCTATTGCCAGCGCATACGGCACAAACAAGAGACGAAGGGCCACTGACGGAGAGTACAGTGGCGCGAAAGAACAGTGTAAACGTACTGAATCCGGAAACGCATGAGTCGGGACGTGCCCGACCCGATGCATTATCCGATAGAAAGGCTTAGTCGTGCCCGAACCGGTGCTTCACCGGTTTTTCCGACTGTCCGATCAACCAGAAGTCGACCGACGCATGGCCCGGAATGTAGCGAGGCGGGCGACGACGAGAGACGGAAGGCGAATCCGTCACAGGGAGGGTCGAAGCAGCTTTCTCGAAAGCGGCAGGAGCAGGAGTCACGAGCTGGACGGTAGCTTGCAACTCTTTTTTACATTCAGCCATCAGAATCTCCGGAGACACGGGGTAAAGCTCGTGTGCAATTGCTCAGGATGAGAATTGCAGTGCCGAGCGGGTTTCTGTCTACAGGGAACCGTAGCGTTCCCCACACACAGAAACTCGTTCTAAAAAACACGTGATAAGAATACAAAAATAAAAAAAGGTTGTAAAGAATGTTTTCCGTACAACAGTGGATAATATACTGGCGTCAAGCATTGGTCTCCTGGAGAGAAAAACAATGAAGGACGGACGACAGCGTGGCTATCGTCAGAAAAGAACAAGGTACATACATTCCGCGAGGATGAAGTGCCGCAGAGTGCGGCAACACGAGGACACGGCGATGTCCGCATGCTGCCGCACTGGAGTGCGCATGGCCTCAGTCGTCGAGACCCCCGTACTTCTCGAGTTCGAGACGATGCTCACGGGCGAGCTGGCGATCACTCGGGCAGGCGAAAGCGCGGAAGCGCACGTCAGAGGGCCGACGATGATTCGGCTTCGACGAGCTGGCGGCGACAGAGAGAACCGCCTCCTTGTCCTCGGGACGAGGACTGGTGGTGGTATTCAGGGAAGCATCATTGTTTTGATTGTTGACGGTCATGATGTCCTCATCAGCACTGCAAACGCCCGATTGGCGTGTCACCTGACACGATTCCCGGACGGATGGTATCCATATAAAATATCTTCTATGCAGATATCATCCGTCCGAAAAGAAACGTATATTCAGAATGTATCGTAAAGAACTGATGCAGTCGTCTAAGCCCCTATTCGAAGACAAACGCTCCCCACTCGGGGAGGCGAATATCGATCACAATCGATACTTGCCCACCCAAACCGGAAAAAAGAAAACCCCATGCAGTATTCATGCACGGGGTCATTGATCACTATTTGAAATTCGATATCACTCATCTCAAATCAGTATTGACCCCATGCGCGTAGTCGAGCACCATTGCAAAGCAAAAATTCACCTTGCAGAGGCGCTTGGTAATGAGGGTAATAATGGTGAGCACATGATTCATAAATATTGTTTTAACAACATAATTGACTATAACCCTGCTCTAGACTGACGTCAAGGAATTCGAGTGGACTTATCCACAAGTCCTAAAGTTATCAAAGTTTTTAAGGTAGTTAAAGTTGTCGAGGTTATAAAAAAATAATTATTGCTGAGACACGATAAGCCGGCTCAACAGATACCCCACTTCCCTGCGTTTTTTATCAAGAAATATATGTTGTTCATGGGTAATATATTCAAGTGCTAATGCAAGATCTAAATAACATTCACATTCATTCAGAGAACCACTTGAAATATATAAAAATTTCAAAAAATCTTTTTTAGTCGGTTTTGATTGGCCTTCTGCAATATTCGCAATCACTGAAACTGAAGCTCTCCGAAATTGGGAAATGAGACCATACGTCTCTTCTTTTGGAAATAAAAGAGTAAGACGGTACACCAAACGAACAAACTCAAACCCTCTCTTATATACTAATAAATCCTTATAACTGCTCATAACAAAAGACTTACGACAAGTATATCGTAAGTCTTTATATATTGAAATCATTCAAACCTCAACAACTTTAACTGCCTTACAAACATCAACTACCTCAAATCACACTCGCTCATCTTCCGTATACACATGCAAGTAATCGCTCTTCTCATATCCATGCAACTCTTCTTCCTTGAAGAATCGCGATATTTCACTCTTTGCAGCTTCGACCGAGTCTGATGCATGGATCACATTGCACGCCACACTCATTGCGAAGTCTCCGCGGATAGAACCCGCTTCTGCAGTGCGCGCTTTGGTGATGCCGGTGATGAGACGAATGGCATTCACCACTTCCAGTCCTTCCCATACTTGTACGATGACCGGAGAACTCATCATGAATCTCTCAACGCCCGGATAAAACGGCTTTTCCGCGATATGCGAATAATGTTCACGCAACACTGCCTCTTCGAGGCGCATCATTTTCATTCCAACCAATTTCAAACCTTTCTGTTCGAATCGGTCAGTAATCTTCCCCACCAAACCGCGCTGAATTGCGTCCGGCTTGATAATTACCAAGGTCTTCTCTTGTAATCCTTCGAAATGCATAGTTCGATTGATTAGATGAATAAAAAAGTTGGTGAAACTATAGCGAAAAAGCCGCTGTTCGTCAAGCGTAATCGCCTCGTGACGAAAGATGTGGTATACTAGTATCATGCCATTTATTTCCCCTCTATGATACATACGTTTCATAAAACCAAGCACCCGCTTCACATGATGCTTCACGAAAAATCTGTAGAACATGATGTACCGAAAATCGTCCGGGCAAGAAAGAAGCGCATCGTACGGACCATGTCCACGCGCAAACGTACTACAGCCGGGGGCAGAAAAAAAATTGTCTCAGCAACATAAAAATTCCGCCTCACCGGCGGAATTTTATTTTTTGCACAAAGATCTCACCACTTCAAAGCTCATCCAGTGACTTCAAAAAACTCCTGACCGGCTTCGAATCATCTTCGGCTTCATACGTGATATCGTCGACATCATCGCTCGGATCGGAAAATATGAGCGGGCTCGAGCGATCGCTTCGTTCATAATGCACGAGACCCCGATCAATCTCATCGATAAAGGTGCTCGGTCCCTGTAACACGCTGAACGAACTTGCAAGTAACGGATACGAAAGATATAAAAACTTTTTTGCACGCGTGATTGCGACATAAAATAATCTGCGCTCCTCTTCGACACCATCGCGTTCACGGAGCGAACGCTCACTCGGAAATTGCCCTGCCGCGACATGCAGGATGAATACTGCTTCCCATTCCAATCCTTTTGCCTGGTGAATGGTCGACAAGACAATTTTTTCTTCATCATCCTGCGCGGATTTCCCACTGACTCCGGTGTAGCTCTCCTGCAGACTCGCTTCAGCAAGAAAATCAGATATGCGGGATTCGCCTTCGGAAGTGATGTATTGGTCTGCGAATATCGCGAGCTGCTCGACATCCTGCATGCGTTCACGATAATCCGGATACTCTGCTTCAAGATATTCCTTATAGGGTGACGCGAGAATTCCGCGGATCATCTCCCCTGGTCCGCGAGTTTTGGCAGCATCGATTTCATTCCAGATACGGAGAAATTCCCCCCACCCGAGCTGCCCGCGAGCCGAGAGTACACGCCCCGCGTGATCAAGCGACTCTTCCGAGGGAAGACCGCGGACAATTTCGATAATTTTTTCAGCGCCCGAAGGACCGATGCCAGTCTGCATGGTGAGTACCCGCATCCACGCGATCGCATCTCCCCGGTTTGCAAACACTCGAAGATAACTAAGTACGTCTTTCACATGTGCCCGTTCGAAAAACCTGACGCCGCCGCGATAGTCGTATGGGATCTGCCGGCGGGTCAACTCGATTTCAAGCGCCTGCGAGTGAAATGCCGCACGAAATAATACGGCAATTTCCGATAATTTCACTCCTTCGTCTGATAATTCGAGAATGCGGTCGGCAATAAAACGCGCTTCTTCGCTTGCATCGACAAACGCATGAATCTCCGGCTTGGTGAATTGGTCGCGCAC
>CAZNAO010000033.1:9644-10975 GCA_964571295.1 uncultured Gammaproteobacteria bacterium
GATAATCGACGCCTGGATCTTGTTCGTATCCTGGTACTCATCAACCAAAATATACTGAAACTGCGTGGCGAATTTGGTGCGCACTTGCTCGGACGAAGACAACAATAAAAACAAATTCACGAGTAAGTCATCGAAATCCATGACATTGGCATCTCGCTTACGTTGTCGATACCTGTCTGCAATCCGGGACAGCGCGTCCGCGTGGTCATTCCATTGCGGATGTTTTTCTTCAAGTACGTCCGCGATCGTCCGCTCCGCATTCCGTGCAAAACTGAGAAGCGATGAAACGACTGCAGGAGACGGAAAACGCTTGTTGGCGCGATCAATTCCCTCGCTCGCGATACAGAGCTTCAGCATGTCTTTCGAGTCTTCCGAATCAAGAATGCTGAAGGTATGGGTATAGCCCATGAGCGGCGCATATTTCTTGAGAATGCGATACGCGATATGATGGAATGTTCCCGACCACGGCAGCTGTATCCTGCCCCCGGTGAGATGCGCCACGCGCGAAATCATTTCCCGTGCCGCTTTATTGGTAAAGGTAAGAAGTAATAACGATGAAGGATCGATCCCCTGTTCCATGAGATACGCGACACGATACGTGATCGCGCGCGTTTTTCCCGACCCGGCTCCCGCCAATACCAAACACGGCCCGTCACCATGAAGGACGACATTCAATTGTTCTGTATTAAGCTCTTGTTCGAAATTGATCATATAAAATTCCGAAGCTACGTACGAATACGTAGCTTTGTCCCTCCCATAGATTGGCTGCACTCCTTGCAGCGGGAAAAGGCTCCTCGACCTTTACCCGCTGCGCCGGATGTTGCCGCTACTGAGCCACTGCACGCCGCCTCAGCGCCTTCCGTTCTGCCTTCGTCAGGCTCCCCGGACTGGGGAACGTGAGAACCTTCCCCGAATCAGAGCCTTCAGAAGGCAGATTCTCCTTCCAGTGAGGACTCTTGTCGTAGGACCCGCCGTTGGCATAGCAGGGTGGACACTCTGCACCGCCAACATCCTCGACTCCCGGCTTGCCATCGTCAATTTCCATGACGATGACGCCACACCCGCACCGGACATTTTTCATGCACACCACCTATTCAGCAATAGACATACCGCGCATGACCGGCAGCAGGTACACACCTGCCACAGACCACACGATCATGGCGGCAATTTCAAGGTACGAATCCAAGAGGTCGGACATGAATTTCATGGAAGCACCTCGCGGATGAAAACACTGGAATCAATCATATCGTCAATTGAAAAAAAACACAAATTCTGTTAGTGTAGGCACATATGTTTTTTGAAACCACAAAAAAATCCAGCGAATGCGGCGC
>CAZNAO010000034.1:0-10860 GCA_964571295.1 uncultured Gammaproteobacteria bacterium
CGAGTGAGTTATTTTCTTTTAGCAAAGTGAAACGGAATTTTAGCATTTATTTTTTTCTCAGTGTCCGTGATATAGGGTCCGTATCGTCCGTTCAGTACCTGGATAGGTGAGCCCTCGAATGTCTTGATGGTTTTTTCATCATCAGCTTTTTTCTTTGCGGCGATAACTTCTTTCGCTTCCTCAAGGGTAATTGTGTAAGGATCTTTGTCTTTGATGGAGATAAATTTGGAACCATGTTTTACATATGGTCCAAAGCGTCCTACATTCGCAATAATTTCATTTCCTTCCGCATCAACTCCCAGTGTGCGAGGAAGGTCAAAGAGTTTGATCGCTTCTTCAAGTGTAAGTTCTTGGAGAGTTTGTCCGGGTCTGAGAGAGGCAAATGTTGGCTTTTCTTCACTTTCTGCCTCACCTTTCTGTACGTACGCTCCAAATCTCCCGATACGGCCATAAATTGGTTTTCCACTTTTTGGATCCGTCCCGATAAGATGTAGTTTTACCGTATCTTCTTTTGAGAGCTCATCGGTTTTTTTAGTAATCAAGTCATGGAATGGGTGATAGAAGGTCGAGATAATAGGCTGCCAGTCTTTGGTGCCCTCCGCAATTTCATCGAGATTTTCCTCCATCTGTGCCGTAAATGTGTAGTCAACAATCTCTGGAAAATGTTCAACCAATAAATCGTTTACCAGGTATGCAATATCGTTTGGTTTCAATTTTTTATTGTCATCGCGTTCGACGTATCCACGAGTTTCAATCGTGCCAATCGTTGGTGCATAGGTCGATGGGCGACCAATACCGTATTCTTCGAGTGCCTTTACCAGAGTTGCGTCGGAATATCGTGCCGGCGGCTCGGTAAAATGCTGTTCAGGAAGTACCTCTTTCAGGGTTAGTGGATCTTTTTCTTTGAGCTCAGGTAATATTTCTTCTTTGATATCCTGAGGGTAGAGTGCGAGCCACCCTGGGAAAATCATCGTTTGTCCGCTTGCACGGAATGTATAGTGAGCACTTGAGACATCGATCGTCGTCTTATTCAGTCGTGCTTCAGTCATCTGTGTCGCAACTGCCCGGGTATAGATAAGCTGATACAGCTTGTGTTGCTGTGGACTGAGATATGCCTTCATTTTTTCCGGAGTACGATTTGGATCCGTCGGACGAATAGCTTCATGCGCTTCTTGTGCTCCTTTTGATGAATTTTTATATCTTCGCGGGTCAGAAAGCGAATATTCTTTACCAAATCTGCCGAGGATCATCTCCTTAGTTTCTCCCAAAAATTTATCAGCAAGATTGATTGAATCAGTTCTCATGTAAGTAATAAGACCCACTTCGCCTTCGTCGCCTACATGTATACCTTCGTATAATTGCTGGGCAAGCCGCATGGTCTGTTTTGCGGAGTAGCCAAGTTTGTGACTCGCTTGCTGCTGCATGGTGGAAGTGGTAAAGGGAGGTGGGGGAGTGCGTTTGGTTTCTTTTTTGGTAATCGAAGAAATGGTAAAAGTTTCCTTTGTTGCTGCAGTGACAATTTCACGAGCTCGAGCCTCATTTGGAATATCAAATTTATCTAGCTTTTTTCCATCAATTGCATAGAGTTCACTTGAAATCGGGGTGCCCTTATCTTCGAACAATCCCTTAATTGTCCAGTATTCTTCGGTTTTGAATGCCGTTCGTTCGCGTTCACGCTCGACGATCAGTCGGACGGCAACCGATTGTACACGACCTGCAGATAATCCGCGCGCTACTTTTTTCCACAAAAACGGCGAGAGTTCATAACCTACTAAACGGTCAAGTATGCGACGTGCCTGCTGCGCTTCAACAAGTTTTAAATTAATGGTTCGGGGATTTTTGATAGCCTCTTCAATCGCGTGTTTGGTAATTTCATGGAATACGATACGTTCTGCTTTCGCAGGGTCAATATCAAATAATTCGGCAAGATGCCAGGAAATAGCTTCTCCTTCTCGGTCTTCGTCAGTTGCAAATATGACGCGATCATTGGATTTCGCGAGTTTTTTGAGTTTGTCTGCCTGAGGTTTTCGGTCCTTCGCGACAATATAGTGAGGCATGAAGGTACCGCCATCGATATCAATACCCATCTTACTTTTGGGTAGATCACGAACATGGCCGAATGATGATTCGACCGTGTATCCCTTCCCAAGGAAACGGGATATGGTTTTTGCTTTGGTGGGAGATTCGACGATAACGAGGATGCCCATAAATATGGATAGTGTATGACCGGTGTGCCGTTAGCTTATATCAGTCAGTGATATTTTTGTCAACGCTTGAGTTTTCCCCGAATTTCTCCGGACATGAAGATTGATCCGGTTACAAGAACGCACTCTTCTCTCCCTGCATTCTTCACAGTATACTCGTATGCGTCAATTGGATCAAGGAATAGTTCGGTTTTGGTGCGAGGGAGTTTCTTTTTGATTTCAGTTTTGAGCAAAGTCATATCTGCGACTTTGCGGAAATGATTGGACGTATTTCGGGTTAGTGCAATTGATGCCGGTTGTAATTCAAGGAGGGAGGCAAGCATGGATTCGATATCTTTATTTCCGGAAAAACCGATAATCAAATGCAATTTTTTAGTTGTAAATAAAGACGTTAGTAACTTAGTTGTTGCAAGGGTGGACTTAATTTTGTCTTTGTTGTGTGCCCCGTCAAGAATGATGAGGGGTTTCTCCGAAATGATCTCCATACGGAGCGGTTGGAGCGTCTGGGCAAGACCGTGAGCAATAATTTGAGGTGAAATCTTGAGCCGCAGCGCGGCCTCAATACAGAGGATCGCATTTGAAATCTGATGCTCGCCGTAGGTTTTGAATTCATATCGTTGGTTGCGGTATACAAAGGACGTGCCGCGTTTGGTAATCTGAATATCAGAAACCTCAGGTTTATGTATGCGTAAATATGGAACACGATGTTTCTTGGCTTCAGATTCAATAATATGTGCAATACGGGTATTCTTTTCTCCAGTAATTGCATATGCGGTTTTTCGTGTGATGATACCTGCTTTTTCATATGCAATTTCTGATTTGTTGTTCCCGATGATACCGACATGATCAAGTCCGATATTGGTGATGATCGCAATATCTTTGTGAGGAATGATATTGCTTGAATCATGCCGGCCGCCGGCCGCAACTTCCATGACTGCGTGAGTGACGCCATGTCGGGCAAAAAAGATAAGGCCGATCGCTTCGGTAAGTTCAAAAAAAGAAACCATGTCATATTTCGTGCTTCGTACATATTCATCGAGTTTCGGTTTCAAATATTCGACGATTTCGGCAAATTCTTTTTTCGTCATGTAGCGATTACCAATCTTCCAGCGCTCCGTAATGCTGCTTGGATGAGGAGAATAGGTCGACCCGACGTGATATCCTGCCGCATGCAAAATACCGTGCATGAATGCGGTCGTCGATCCTTTTCCTGAAGTTCCGGTGATATGAATATAATGGGGGATTTTTTTTTCCGGATTACCAAGAATGTCGAGAAATGCCTGTAGTCGATCCAGATACCATCCGCAGAGCCGAGGGTCATTCATATACTCTTTCCTCGGCATATTGGAAAGCGAGAGGATCCAGTTGTAGGCGTCGTTAAAAGTCATCATAAGAAGTCAATGTCTGGTTACTTTTTAAATGTATATGTCATATTCCCGATATTTTTCACTCGCCCTTTCATCTCAAGTACGGTAAGGAGCGCAGTTACTTCTGAACTGGGTAATTGAATCCTTCGGATAATCTCGTCAATATGTAGGGCTTCAGTTGAAAGGTGGGCGAGCAATCGTGATTCGTCCGGTGTATCAGGCATAGTCTCCTGTGTTCTGGTGTGGCGTTTGAAATCAGAAAGGGGAAGATTGTCGAGAATGTCTGCCGCATTTCTGACCAGGTACGCGCCGTCCCGAATAAGTTGATGTGGACCTTTTCCGGTGGGTGAGGTAAGTGCATGAGGGACAGCATACACGTCGCGACCATATTCAAGTGCGCATGATGCTGTGATAAGCGCTCCTGATTTCTCGTCCGCTTCGACCACCAGGGTACCGAGAGACAATCCTGCAATGATCCGGTTTCGTTTGGGGAAACTATAGGGTGTGGGCTTGTTCAGTGGAGGGTATTCTGAGACAAGAGCCCCTCCATTGTCAATAATAGCATGGGCAAGCTCATAGTGCGCTCTCGGATAGACCGTCGTCCGATCAACACCTGATCCAAGTACCGCAACTGTGGTTCCATCTGCTGCAAGTGCTGTTTTGTGTGCCACTCCATCAATACCAAGAGCAAGGCCGCTCACAATTTCGATGCCATGTGCTACGAGTTCCTCAGTAATTTCTTCAGTAACCTGTCTTCCGTAGGTTGTCATTTTTCTCGTTCCGACAATTGCTAATCGGGGACGGGTATTGTCAAAGACACCGCGCACGAATAATGCTACAGGAGGGTCATAGAGGTGTTTCACAGTCGGTGGATATCCAGAATCTTCTACCGAAACAATAGATATTGAGTCATGTTCAAGTATGGGTGAATATAACTCGTCATCAAATTTATTTTTCCAAAGAAGAAATTCATGTGTTGCATCCTTCGAAAATCCTGCGTGGATGAGTTTGTTAGATGGTGCATTCCACGCTTCATCAAATGTGAAAAAAAATTTTTTCAACAATTGATATTTGGCGTACGTAAATTTTGGATATAAACAAAATCGGTGCAGAGCCTCCATACACAAATGATGTTAGGGGAGCAGCGTGCGTATGTGATTTGCTGCTTCGATAAGCATAAGTTGTAATTTCTTTTTTTCAAATAATCCGAATTTTTTTAGTACGAAATCAGCAACATCGTGCATTTTTTTCGGGTCGGCAATACCGAGGCGTATACGCGTAAACGCTTGAGTACCGATTACGTCGATGATTGATCGGACTCCGTTATGTCCCGCATGCCCACGATCCTCTTGTACTTTGATTTCACCGAGAGGGATATCTTTGTCATCATGGACGACGATAATGTCCGCGGGTGGAATTTTATAAAAATGCGCAATCAGTGCTACAGATTCTCCTGATCGGTTCATATAGGTAACCGGTTTTGCCAAGAGTATCTTTTCTCCATTGATCGTAAGACCGGAAATGTATGCATTGAATTTAGTACTCAATTCCCACGCATTGATCCTTTGTGTATCAAAACTATCATGCAAAAAATCAAGCGCCATAAACCCGGCATTGTGACGTGTGTGCTCATATTTTTTTCCTGGATTACCGAGTCCGACGATAAGTTTCATAGAACATTGATTGAAACAGAAGAGAAGAGATTAAAACAGAAAATTCGAGATTTATCGAAAGATTTGCAACAATGATTACATTGACTTACCTATTCATAATCTGTGTAATCATTGTTAATCAGTCTCAAGCAATGTTTATGCGCGTTTCATTTTGGTCAATTTGATTACAATTGGGGTTCCTTCAAAATCGAATTCTTCTCTGAGTTTTCGTTCAAGAAATTGCAGGTATGATCGATGTAGGGAAGTACGGTATTTGATAAATGCCTCAAAAACCGGAGGGTTGGCATTGATTTGGCGGAATCGCGTGATCGAGGGCTGACGTGTGCCTTTGCCGCGCGCGGGCTTGTGTTCCCAAGTGACCCGTTTGATAAACAAGTCGAGTTTCCGTTGATCCACCTCCGTTTTTCGTGCTTCTGAAATTTTGGCAAGAAGCGGGAAAACCTGCTGGACGCGGTATCCGCTTTTTCCTGATACAAAAAGGATTGATGCAAAATCAAGATGGGGAAAATGGGAATAGATCATCTTTTTTACCTCATTTCGGTTGGTATCCGTATTATCTTCTGCGAGGTCCCATTTGTTGATGAGAATGACAACACTCTTGCTTCGTTTTTCAATCAGTCCTGCGAGCTGCATGTCCTGGACAGAGATGGTTTCACTTCCGTCAATAACCAATAAGACCACATCAGATTGTTCGATTGTCTGAATGCTTTTGTGAATCCCTTGTCGTTCGAGTTCACCGGTAACTTTAGTTTTTCGTCTGATCCCTGCGGTATCAATAAAGGTAATGAGAAATTTTTTTCCGCTGTCTTCATATTCGATAGTGGTGTCAAATGGCTCACGAGTAGTGTGAGCGATAGGACTCACAATTACTTTCTCTTCATCAACTAGTTTGTTAAACAAACTAGATTTTCCAACGTTTGGTTTTCCAATGAGTGCGACCCGAATGGTATCAACCTGTTCAAGACTTTTTTGTTTCGGACGTACATGATGTGATGAGAGACGGCTATAGATCGCATCAAGAAGGTCACCTACCCCACGTCCTGTTGCCGCTGAGATGGTGTATGGTTCTCCCATAGCGAGTGATGCCCACGGAAGTGAGATAAACTCAGATTCAATTTTTGCGCTATCGACTTTGTTTGCCACTAGGAGTAGTGGTGTTTGTTTTTTATATGTCTGTACGAGCATTCGCGCGAGGTCTTTATCTTGAGGTAGGATACCATCCTGAGCATCAACGGCAAATAAGATAACATCAGCATCATCAAGAGCTTTTTTTGATTGAGCCATGATTTCGGTGGCAAATAATTCATTTTCGATTGAATCAATGCCGCCAGTATCGATGAGGCGGACATATTTTCCTCTCCATAGGATGTTGCCTTCATTGTTGGTCCGGGTGGTTCCGGCAATGTCTGAAACTAGCGCCTTATGTTCTTCAATAAGCGCATTAAATAAGGTAGATTTTCCGACATTTGCACGGCCTACAATTACGATAAGTGGAAGTTGTTCTTTTAGTGCGATTCCTGGAATTGCCATATGGGGATGAGTATAGCTAACAATGTATTATTCTGCAAAGTCTTCTCCGAGTACGATTACAATATTTGAGTGTGTGGCAAGTTTGACAAGTTGTTCGGGCATCATTGTAAAAACAGGAATATCGAGGAGCGATGCGATCTCATCAGCAATGTCCCGAACTGATTCTTCAAGTATGTAAACACCGCTTGTGGTGATAGGTTTGTGTTCAGGATTTACGTTCCCTACTTTGTCAGTGTATATTTTGCGCTCTTTGAGCTGTGCTTCGATACGAGCAGCAAGTCCTGCACTCCAAGTGCCATTTTGTATTTCGATAGAAGGTTCAGTTTCAGTATGAGATAGTACTGCAGAAGGGCTGGAGGTGCTTGGTGTTTCCGGTGCTGAAACTGCCGGTGTCTCGGCAGCATAGCTTGTTGAGCCATGAAGAGAAGGGGTGCTGGTCGTGCTAAAGATGGAGGCAATCGCCTGGTTGATGTCGGTAAACGACCCAGCTTTTGGGCTTAAAATAAATGCTCCGCCCGGAGTCGAGGCGTTTATGAGAAAACCGTTCGGACTATCGTCGAGAACGAGATTCTTGATGTTGGTTGTATCAAGTTCGCGACCCATTTTGACGAATTCAAGAATTTCATCAAAATTCATGTTAGTTGCCATGTTTTTTTCCAATGCATCCATGATTTTTTTGATTCTGAGCGGATTCGTGAGAGTTCCGAATGATAATACTTTTTCTTTGAGCGCGACCAGTATTTGTTGTTGTCGTCTCGCTCGAGCAAAGTCAGATCCTTCGCCGTTGTTGCCGTGTCGGGAGCGAGCATATTTGAGCGCAGTCGCTCCATCCATCGTTTGAGGACCTTGTTTGAAAGTTACTGTCTGGTAACTATCTTTTGGTCCTGGATATTGATAATCAGTAAATGCTTTGGGCACGTCAACCCTGATTCCACCCACTTCATCAATAATTTCTTCAAATGCCATAAAATCGAGACGGACATAGTAAGGGATGGGTATATCAAATGTTTTAGAAATAATTTCGGTCGCATATGCTCCGCCCCATCCTGCTTTTTCTGTTTCTCCAAATGCGCTGGCATGATTTACCTTATAGATACCACGAGCACCTATCTGCACACCCAAATCTCGCGGAATGGAAATGAGAGCAATTTCATTGGTAGACGGCTGAATACTGGCTATCATGATCGTGTCGGTAAGAAACGGTCCATCATGTCCAAGTCCTCCGATACCGAGCAGGAGCACATTGATACGATCTTTTTTCTCTCCTTCAAGATTGGTGTCTTTTTTGAAGACCAGGTAACTCAGTTTTTTGAAGAATCCTTCAGGTTTCTTGGGTTCAAGTGTGACAGGATCATATTCAAGTGAACTTGAGGTGTGGTTCAGTATTGCAAGGGCACTACATCCAGCAAGTAGTAAAACGACAGTACCGATCAACAAAAAAAGCCACCACTTTCTTCGTTGAGTGGAGGGTTCTGGGCTATGAAACGGCTGTCGATTCAGTAGGTTGATCGGTTGATCTTCATTCATAGAATAGAGATTAGTATAGTCTAAAAAATGCTTTTTTGCAATTTACGACAAAAATGTGGATTACTCCGACAATCTGTGCTATACTGGGCTCAGTAATTCAAAAGTTCTATGCCAAAAGTGGTCGATGAGTCAATGGTGACGGGTAATACGCTCCTTGAATGGAGTATTGCTGAATATGAGGAACATGTCCGCCCGACGGCGTGGTATGTGATCATGACTATATTAGGGAGTTTTCTGGTGGGATATGCGATCCTCACGGACAACTTTATGTTTGCGATTATTATCGTACTGTTTGCGATTATCGTATTTCTTCAGTCCCACCAAAAGCCGATTGTAGTCCCATTTCGTATAACCGAGCTCGGGATTATCATCAATAATCGTCTGTATCAATATTCTGAATTAAAAGATTTTTATATTATCTATCAGCCGCCACAGATCAAGATGTTGTTTATCGAGACCGAAGCATCGCTCCGTCCACGGCTCAGAATTCCGCTTATGGACACCAACCCGAATGAGGTCCGTGAGTTATTGCTTGAGTTTTTGGAAGAAAATGTGGAAAAAGAAGAAGAACCATTTAGTGACAAGGTCGCGCGGGAATGGAAGATCAAGTGAGGGCATAATATCGGCTACACATCCTTGACTTTTTCAAAATATCGAGGTATACTACGCCTCGTTATTTTATATAAGCACTCGTCGTTTAATGGATAGGACACTAGCTTGCGGAGCTGGTAATCGTGGTTCGATTCCACGCGAGTGCACGGATCAAAGACACCTTTATAAAGGTGTCTTTGAGTTAGATAATCGCGGTATGGTATACTTCGCGCAATACAACTTTTTATTATTTAGATTTCATATCGTATGAACCGGAGAATTTTTCTCCTTGCAGGAGGAGTGGCCATAGCAATACTTGCAGGATTGATCGGATATTTTGTATTCAAACCTGAGCTATCTAATTTGGTTTCAACTCCTCTTAACCAAAACGTAAAACATACGACAGTTCCGTCTAATCATGCAACCCCTATTCCGCCTGAAACGAAAGAATCCACCCAATTGTTTATTAGGGCAGAAAGCGGATACTATGGTGGCAGTGGAATTATCTCTCAAATGACAGGTGATGAACCCTCGGTTACCATATCGGGATATAACGTTACGGAGCCGGTGGTGGTATCGCTGTACCAGGCAGACATGCAGACAATACTCAATTACCTGGTGCATGATGAAAAAAATGATTTACTGAATGATAAGGTGAACATGGATGAGCTAGAGCTGATCGCGACGACCACGGAAACCCTGGCGCTGGACGATTATGGTTCAAATTCAAAAATAAATTTGCCCATGGCAGAGGCAGGAGTGTATTTGGTGCATGCCCAGTCTGGATCGGCAAGCCAAAGCGCGTTTATCGTGAGGTCAAGTTTTGGAACAATGGTGCGTGAAAGCGGCGATGACCTGATTTTCTGGGGGCAAGATACGAAAACCGGAAGAAGCATTACCGACGGAAAGGTCACCATATATGATCTGGAACATAAGCCGTCAGAAATCGCACGCGCACAATTTGATAGAGAAGGAATTGCAAAAATTCCTGTAACGCGTGCTGGGGATATCGGATTGGTCGAATATGCGGGCGGTTATGCGGTAGTGCCGATAAATTTGAGATTTGTAAATGCCGGATACGCATACGAGATGTTCCAAAAAAAGCCGCTGGTATCAAGAAATTTTATATTTACCGATCGACCCCTGTATCGTCCCGGAGACACTATCTATTTTAAATCAATACTCAGGGATGACTATGATGCCCGCTATATACCAAGCACCGGAATGGCACTGGTAAAAATTTACAGGAATTATGACGAGAAACAAACGGTGTATGAAAAGAATGTTCCAATCGTAAACGGAGCAATTTCTGGAGAATTTACGCTTCCCGCCGACGCCTCAACGGGATACTATAATCTGAAAGTTACGACCAACGCGTCAAAGAATAAAATGATTGAGACGTGCTGGATGTGCGATTCATATTATGATATTGCGTCGTTCCAGGTGGAATTTTTCAGGAAGCCGGAATATTCGATCGATGTTACGGTTCGGGAAACAGAATATATTGCGGGCGATAAAGTTTCATTCAACGTAGAAGGAAGTTATTTTTCAGGACAGCCGATCGAAGGCGGGGTGGTAAAGTATCAGATTTCAAGATCGGATTTTTATGAATATGATTATTTGTCTGACCAGAACTTTTTTATAGATGATCAGTATCGATATGGATATTGGGGAGGGTCGATAGTTGCCGAAGGCAAAGTCGAATTAAATGATCAGGGACGAGCTCAGGTTGTCTTTGACGCTGCATCGTTAGGAAATTTGGACAGAAGCCAGGTGCTTTCGATTGAAACGCAATTTGATAACGGGTCGGGGAATCCGGCATTTGCTAGGAAAAATGTGGTTGTCTACGCCGGAGAATTTGGCATCTACCGAAAAGATGCTACCTACACTTCAGTGGTGGGGCAGCCGGTTTCAATTCCAGTCGTATTGATTCCGCGTGAAGGCGCTTCTTCAGCTTCAGTTGATGCG
>CAZNAO010000035.1:0-9012 GCA_964571295.1 uncultured Gammaproteobacteria bacterium
TTTTGAAAAATGATACGTGGTACGTGAAATGTGTCGTGTGGATAACCTGTCAGTACTCTCGGGATAGATGCCGCTTGGTACCGTTTTTTAAATGTGGTACAATACGTACTGCCGCAATAAAACACAATATATTGTGGTGTAAAATTCTTTAGCACACTACATACAGTAAACCTCTGATCAGTGACTTTTCACTGAATACAGGGGTTTTTTCTTCTCAATAGTATCGTTTAGTCACGGACGTTTGGGACATGAAAGGGGGAAGGGTTTTGCGAATTGTTATCTTTTTCTAACTATTTTTATATGGGGCCAACTGACTCAAAGTTTATTGAGAGCGTGAAGCTCGGACAGGCGCCGGATACGCAGTTTTTTTATAATGAACAAGGACTTCGATTCAAGCGCGTCTTTAGCGAAGAAGGAAAAAGTCCGTTTGACATGGTCGAATATGAGAAGCGCACGAGTGCGATTCGCGAACCGAACGGAAAAGTGGTTTTTGAAATGAAAGATATTGAAATTCCAAAACAATGGTCACAGGTTGCAACCGACATTATTGCTCAGAAATATTTTCGTAAGACGGGGGTACCACAGATGAATCCTGACGGAACCCCGAAGAAAAACGCCGACGGATCGCCCGTGCTTGGACCCGAAACTTCGGCAAAACAGACGATTCACCGACTTGCGGGAACGTGGCGTTATTGGGGAGAACGCTATGGCTATTTTGCAACTCCGAAAGATGCGGAAGTTTTTTATGACGAACTGGTCGTCATGCTTCTCCGTCAGATGGCTGCGCCAAATTCACCGCAGTGGTTTAATACCGGCTTGCATTGGGCGTACAATATCAACAGCGGGGCACAAGGGCATTATTATGTCGATCCTGATACTGGTGTCATGACCAAGGCCAAGGACGCGTATTCACATCCACAGCCGCATGCCTGCTTTATCCAGTCGGTAAAAGATGATCTGGTTGGTGAAGGCGGAATCATGGACCTCTGGACTCGTGAGGCACGACTTTTCAAATATGGGTCTGGAACGGGGAGTAATTTTTCCGGACTTCGTGGCTCAGGAGAACCTCTCAGTGGTGGTGGAAAATCAAGCGGACTCATGAGCTGGCTTAAAATCGGAGACCGCGCAGCTGGCGCCATCAAATCAGGCGGAACGACAAGACGCGCAGCAAAGATGGTCATTGTCGACCTTGATCATCCTGATGTCGAAAAATTCATTGACTGGAAAGTAGAGGAAGAACGAAAAGTCGCGGCACTCATTGCTGCCGGATACCCTTCCGACTATGAAGGAGAGGCATATGCGACCGTCGCCGGACAAAATTCAAACAATTCGGTCCGTGTTCCCAATAAATTCATGGAAGCGGTCAAAAACGGTTCATCATGGAACCTTACCTGGCGTACGGACGGCAGTGTCTGCAAGACCTTGAAAGCACGTGATCTCTGGGACAAAATCGCATTTGCCGCATGGGCATGTGCTGATCCGGGTGTGCAGTATGACAGTACGATCAATGAATGGCACACGTGTCTTACCTCCGGACGCATCAATGGGTCAAACCCATGCTCGGAATATATGTTCCTCGACAATACGGCATGTAATCTCGCGTCACTCAATCTCATGCATTTTTTTGATCCTGAAACTGCAACATTCGATGTATCTGGATTTAAACATGGTGTGCGTGTGTGGACCACTGTACTTGAAGTCAGTGTTCTTATGGCGCAGTTCCCAAGTCGTGAGATCGCACAGGGAAGTTTTGATTTTCGTACTCTTGGACTTGGGTATGCGAATATCGGTTCCGTTCTCATGACTGCCGGAATCCCATATGAATCAGAGGAGGCGTATGCATTTGCCGGTTCAGTAACTGCAATTATGACTGCTGAGAGTTATAAAACCTCGGCCGAAATGGCGAAATTTTTGGGACCGTTTCCGAAATTCGAACTCAATCGCGATACAATGCTCAAGGTTATGCGTAACCACCGTCGCGCCGCATTTAACGTACCTGATCATGAGTATGAGAAATTGACCGTGAAGCCGGTTGGTATCAATCCTGAGTTCGCACCAGCATATTTGCTTGCAGCTGCACGCGAAAGTTGGAATGAGGCGGTAGAAATGGGAGAAGCTCATGGATATCGCAATGCTCAGACCACGCTTTTGGCACCTACCGGAACGATCGGACTTCTGATGGACTGTGCCACCACCGGAGTTGAACCTGATTTCGCATTGGTCAAATTCAAGAAACTTGCAGGTGGGGGGTATTTCCGCATCGTCAATGATGCAGTTCCCGAAGCATTGAAACAGCTTGGATATACGCATTCAGAAATTACTGATATTCTCAATTACATGCGCGGAACCGCTGACGTCACGAACGCTCCGTATATCAATGCAGAAACTTTGAAAGCTAAAGGATTTGTCGATGCAGACATCAAGGCAATCAATAAAGCGCTTGAGGGTGCCTTTGATATCAAATTTGCATGCAATGTGTGGACGCTCGGAGAAGAGGCAATGAAGCGCGCAGGCTTCAGCGAAGCGGAATACAATGATCCGAAATTCAATATGCTTGCCGCACTCGGGTTCACGGACCATGAGATCGAAGAGGCAAATGAATATGTGTGCGGAACTATGACGATTGAAGGCGCTCCACATTTGAAACAGGAACATTATTCGGTATTCGATACCGCAAACAAGAATGGTAAAAAAGGAAAGCGATTCATTCATTATATGGGACACGTGAAGATGATGGCGGCCGTGCAGCCATTCCTCTCGGGCGCGATTTCGAAGACGATCAACATGCCTCATGAAGTCACGATCGAAGAAGTAAAACACGCGTATGAAGAATCGTGGAAAGTCGGCTTGAAAGCGGTTGCGCTTTATCGTGATGGATGTAAGCTGTCTCAGCCGTTGTCGACCGGATCCAAAAAGAAGGAAGAAAAAGCTGAAGAAAAGAAAGAAGCTACTCCGGTTGCTTCTGCTCCAGCCGCGACCCCGGCAGTCATACAAAAAGCAGCTGCGCCAGTGGCCAAGGTGACTGCAGACCCTATGACTGATGCACTTCTTCATGCAAGTCAGATTTTGAGTCAACATGCGGGTATCAATAGCTCACTTGAATCTTATACGAAAGACGGGGAAGTGGCAGAGCGTCGCGTGTATCTCCATGGGGAAAAACGCCGATTGCCGGCAAAACGAAGTGGAATTACGGTGGCTGCGAAAGTGGGCAATCAACAGATTTGGCTCCGCACTGGGGAATATCCGGATGGAAAACTTGCTGAAATCTTTATTGACATGTACAAGGAAGGTGCAGCGGTGAGAAGTCTCCTCAATATGTTTGCGGTGTCGGTATCCATGGGCTTGCAGTACGGGGTACCACTTGAGAAATATGTCGAGAATTTTGTCTTTACCCGATTTGAACCTTCAGGCTTCACTGACCACCCGAACATCAAGAACTGTACATCAATCATCGACTTCGTATTCCGTGTCCTTGGTATGGAATATCTCGGACGGACTGATTTCGTCCAGGTACCTCCGAAAGGAATCCAGAAGAATAAATTTGAGAATATCGCGCGACCACATGTGCTTCAGGAAGCGATGCCGCTTGAAAAGTCGGCTCTCGCACCAACTCCCGCTCCAAGGGTCGAGGCACAGCCGCAACTTATCAAGAGTGACGTAAAAGTTCAGTCGACAAATTCTGCTGATGCGGCACTGGGTGAAATGATGGGAGATGCGCCGGCTTGCCCAACTTGCGGACACATCACCGTCCGGAACGGCGCGTGCTATAAGTGTCTTAATTGCGGAGATTCGCTTGGATGCAGTTAAACAGTACGATATACTACCAAAGCCAGGAGCACCTTCTGGCTTTTGGTTTTAACCTAATACATTTATATGAGATTTGGCGAACGCGGTGGTGGTAGATTTTCTCGTGAAGAACAAGATTCTCTTGAATTTGATCAGACACTCATGAAATTTGAACGTGAATCAGAACAACCGGAACGTATTGATCCGAGAAATTTTACGGAATTGTATGGCAAGGGGAATGTGGAACAGGATTTGGCGTATGTAGAAGAAATGAAATCCCGGTTCAGTCGGGAGCAGACAGTGCAGGACAGAAATTTTAAACGAATCAGCAATGCATTTGAAACCATTTTGCTTGATCGTATCGAACTTGATAACTGGTTCGGATCGAATACGATGACTGTCGCTTCTTCTGAATACGACGATATAAAAAACGGAATCGATCTTATCGCCGAGATCGGTGAAGAAGAAAGTGCTGCAGTGTCCCATCTCGGTCTCGCGGTCGATATCACCTATAGCACGCATCTTGAGAAGAAATTCGACCGTATCCGTCAGGAGATATTATCCGGCAAATTGAGCACTATCAAATATTTCCAGAGCACTGACGAGGGTTTTATGGGGCAGCTGAGCAATGTACCTCGCGTGGTCATCGGGGTACAAAAAGAGACGGTTGGCGAGCTGATGAAGCTGAGTCTTGGGCGCAAGACAAAAGAACTTGCCGCCCATCCCGTACAACATCAGATTTTATCAGAAATAGGGGTGCAACTTGCGACTTTTACTGAATTTGCGCAACAACATCGAGTGAAAGATGGTGTTGTGCAGCGATTGGAACACGCGCTTAATCTAGTGGAGGGTATTATCGATGAAAAGAAGCAAGGCAAAATTGTTTCTGCAGATTTCACGAAAGATCGCGTATATCAGGAGATCATGGCGCAGGTAAGAAGTCGCTTTGCTTAAGATAATTCTCCTATTTCCCCCGTTTTCTCTCCTGCGCATTGAACCACGTAATCGCCTTATCGAGTTCTTCCGCGTTGAAATCCGGGAATCTGAGCGGGGTAAAGTACAGTTCTGCGTAGGTGGATTGCCATGGAAGGTATCCGCTCAATCGCTGGTGCCCGCCCGTTCTGATAATGAGATCGACTTCCGGCATTCCCGCGGTATCGAGATACTTTTCAAATATTGTTTCATTTATTTCCTCTGGCTTTACTCCAGCCTCGATAATTTTTCGTGTCGCCCGAACGAGCTCGTCGCGTCCACCATATGCAACTGCGAGATTAAAAACAAGACCCGTATTGTTTTCTGTTTTCTTTTTCAAATCACTCAGTGCTTTGTTTACCCGCTCAGGCACTAACATCAAGTCACCAATCGTGACAAAACGTATATTGTTTTTGGTGAAGTCTCCCAGAGAGGAAGGAATTTTTTCGAATAACGAAAAAAGATGTTTAAGTTCGTCTTCAGATCTTTGTAAATTTTCTGTTGAAAGTGCCCATGCGGTAAAGTATGGGATTTGTCGATCAACTGCCGCTTTCAGTGTTCGTTTGAGTGCCTGCACGCCTTCGGTATGTCCCAAAAATTTTGGCAATCCCTTTTCTTTGGCCCACGTCCTGTTGCCATCCATGACGATCGCGATATGTTTGATCTTGTGTTCCATATTGGTATACTAGGTAAACGATAAAATCTACTATATAGTGAAAATTTATTAAAAGCAAGCCTTATTTTGAACTATGAACATTTATACCAAAACCGGAGATCGGGGAAAAACTGCCCTCTTAGGCGGGGTCAGAGTGGATAAGGATTGTAGGGAGATTGATACAATAGGCGAGGTGGATGAGCTGAACAGCTGCATTGGTATATTGATCGAAGAGGTTGAGGATGAACGCTATCTTCGTGTCAGGAACTCCCTTCGGTCAATCCAGCACAACCTTTTTACCCTGGGATCGATGATTGCTGCAGCTCAGACGACACTGGTAAACGTTCCTCAGCTTAAAAACGGTGATATTACCAGACTGGAAAAATCCATAGATCGAATGAGTGGTGAATTACCTCCGCTTACGCAATTTATTCTTCCTGGCGGCGGAGAAGCGGCATCGTACGCTTTCTTTTCCCGGGCAGTATGCCGAAGAGCAGAACGCAGAGCAGTAGCTCTTGCACGGGAGAACACCTTTCTCAATCCTTTGGTGGTGCGCTATCTCAACCGGCTGAGTGATTTTCTATTTGTGCTCGCCCGCTGGTTTAACTATAAGGAGGGCATTCCTGACGTCCCATGGGTGAAACCTCATATTCGGAAAAAGAAACGCATAAAGGCTTGATTTTTGGGCTTATACGTGATATATTACGGGCATTCTATGGCATATTTGCACAGATAATCGGATGGATAGGTACAAGTTTTGTTATTATCGCGTATATTTTGGTTTCGGCCAAGAAAGTGACTCCCACGAGTAATACGTATCAGCTCATGAATTTGCTCGGTGCGGCCGGGGTTGGGGTGAACGTATGGTATCAAGGCGCGTGGTCGTCGGTCGCGTTGCAGATCGTCTGGGGAATTATAGCAGTGGTGAGTCTCGTGAAGACTCGAAAGAAATGAATTTTTGGATTATTTCGTTTCGCTTGCAATGATATACGCCGCGGTGATGGAATGGTAGACATGAGGGACTTAAAATCCCTTGATCGCAAGGTCGTGTGGGTTCGAGTCCCACCCGCGGCACGAATTGGAAGATTGGTTTATTGATAATTGGGTAAAATAAAAAACCACCCGCACGAAAGGATGGTTTTTTGTTACTCTTTTTAATTATTCCTCACTCAATTGCTTGTTGTAATAATAGTCATAGATACTGAGAACTGAAAGATAGAGTGCGGCAATCACCGGACCGATCACGAAACCGGATACACCAAAGATAAAGATACCCCCGAGAGTGCTGAAGAAAATGACCAGTGGATGCATCTGGGTATCCCGGCCGACGAGCATGGGGCGGAGAAAGTTGTCTACGATACTAATAAGCCCGGTTCCAATAAGGAGCACTATTGATTCCCAGAAATTACCCATGGCAAGCATGATAATACTTGCTGGGATAAGAATAAGCGGAGTTCCCAGTGCTGGCAAAATCGCAATAATTACCATAATAACACTCCAAATGAGCACCCCTTGGATTCCGGTAATCCAGAACAACAATCCCCCAAGGAGACCTTGAATTCCTCCAATAATTACGGTGCTTTTCAGTGTTGAACGAACGGTAGAGGTAAATCGGTCATAAAGCATGTCCTCGTATTCTGATCCGATCGGAGAAATGTGTCCAAGGCGTTTCAACATGCGCTTACCGTCCTTGAAGAAATAATACAGGGTGTAGAGCATGATGATTGCCATCACAATGAATACGACTGAATTTTGGGTTACGTTTCTGAGACTGTTAAAAAGGAAACTACTTATTGTCTGAGTAATTTTGCTTGCATATTCGGTCCAGTTTGTCCGAATAATGTCGAGATACGGACCCATTGGACTGTTTTCGAGCCACGATGATACATTTTCTGGATTGGTGAATAATCCGGATTGAGAAACTTTTTGATAGAGATTTACTGATTCATTTACTACGAGTGCGCTCAAGGTAAAGAGTGGAATGAAGATGATGAACACAATAATGAGTACCGCAAGCAATGCGCTTACTCCTTCATGTTTTTTTGTATAGACAAGGAGACGCTGATACATGGGATAAAACACTGCTGCAGTGACTGCTGCCCAGAAGATCGGGTAGAAGAATGGGCGAAATAGGTAGAGCATGCCGAGACTGAGAAGACCAAGTACGCCGAAAAAGAATATGGAACGTACTCGGTCAAAGGTTACGGCATTTTTTGCAGTTCGAGGCATAGGATGATAGATTAATAAAGAGAGTATAGCATGGAAATGGGAATTTTTCTAATTATTCTAATTAATCTAAGTACTCTAAAATTTTTAGAACAATTAAATTAATTAGAAGAATTTTATATTTGTTTCCAGCGTCCGACTGAGAGTACCCCAAGCGAATACTCACCCAATTTGATGCGCCGGATACCGACGACGTGATACCCGATCGTTTCAAACATCGTGCGAAGTTGTGTATCTGTTGTTTGTGTCGCCTGAAGGTGGACCACTGAACGTTTGCCTTTATGTTTTTCTTCAATAATTTCAATTCCCGGAATCGTACTTCCTTCAATTGCAAGACCTTTGGTAAGAATGTTTTTCGCCTGTCTTGAAAGGTACTGATCGATCGTTATCTCATACTCACTGGATAACGTGTCCGTTTTTTTACTATCAGAAAAAACCAATAATCCTTCGGTGTCGCGGTCGAGATGGTCAAACAGGCGTACTTGTGAACGAAGTGTAGGATCAAGAAATTCTATTGCATTATCTGAGTTGTAATTAGTGGGTTTATTTAGAATGATTGTCATATTTTTATGAATTTCCTGTATTCTTTTTTTCTGCTATAGTATAGCCAGTTTAGTACCTTATCTGCAACTTTTCATATGAGAAAAGAGAGTGCAAATTTGCCAAAAGTCATTGTATTGCTTGGGCCGACTACTTCGGGAAAAACGGAGTGGGGGGTTAGACTTGCTAAAAAATTCGATGGGGAAGTGATTTCCGCTGATTCACGACAGATATATAAATATATGGATATTGGTACTGCAAAGCCTCGTGGTGAGTGGAAGTATACAGGTCTGCGCAGGGTGTATCAGGTCGATGGTGTGCCACATCATTTGGTCGATTTTTTGAATCCTGGGAAAACATTCACTGCTGCTGAATTTCGGGATCGGGCAATCAAGCATGTAAAAGCAATTACCCGTGCCGGACATGTACCGATTGTTGTTGGAGGAACGGGGCTCTATATCGAAGCTTTGGTAAGTAATTATACCATTCCTCGAATCCCGGCTAATAAGAAATTGCGTGAGAGTTTTGAAGAAAAAACTACTACTGAGCTGGTGGCGTTGCTTGGAAAACTTGATCCTGACGCAGCTGCTTCGATCGATCCACACAATAAACGACGACTGATCCGTGCACTTGAAGTATGTATTTTGTCGGGCGATCAATTTTCAAAACAAAAAAAGAAGGGCGAGCCTATTTTTAATGTGCTTAAACTTGGGATTACCGTACCACGTGACATATTACACGAACGTATTGATCGACGCATCAAGGGGATGATCGAAGCAGGGCTCGAACGCGAAGTCAGATTTCTCATCAAGCAGAAGTATGGATGGACACTT
>CAZNAO010000036.1:0-5479 GCA_964571295.1 uncultured Gammaproteobacteria bacterium
GCTGACGCTGATCAAGATGAAGATTTACCTGAATTCCACCATCATATATCTCAACATACGCATGAAAACGAGGGTACAAAGTACCCGGGCGAAGCATGCGCATGTAGCTGGTCTGCCCCGTATTTCTTCCCACCATTTTTCCATACCCACACCGGCGCATGAGGTAATCCGGAGTAAATCTGAATGTCCCATCACAACGTATTTTCATATGTGGCAATCATAACAGATATGTCTACCCCTTTCAATCATTGACAAAATATATTTTTTATGATAGACTCGGCCCGATCCATATCTACGGATATGGTGGTGCTTCGGCGCCAGGCGTCGCGCAGTCCTTTCGCCCGCACGAAAGACTCTCTCTCGCCCGCACGAGAGATAGGCGTAATTGGGAGTTCCACAGCTTCATAGCGGTTCTAGCTTTCATGACGCTACGTTGCTGTGGAACTCCCTCATCTTCATCTATCAAAAACCCTACACCGTTCTGGTGTAGGGTTTTTATTTTTATCTATACCATTCCTGAAGCCACTGCCGCATTTGAGCGATCTCTCTGGTCTGTGTCTTGATGATTATATTCGATAAATTTCTCAATTCCTTGCGTACAGAGCTTGAGACCATCTGAGCCATCTCAACCGCACCTTCATGATGTGTAATCATATCTTCGAGAAAAGCACGATCAAGTGCTTCGCCAGTCTTATCTTTGAGATTATCAGTCATGGTATCCATAGCGTGGACTATGTCAGACGTCTCTCGCGTATCGCTCACCAAATCGGAAGTAACACTTGACGTTTTAGTGAATTCCGGGGCAAATTTTTCAGTAACCCAGACTGCACCCCCAATTCCTCCGACAATAAAGCACAGAACCATACCGAGCACGCTTGTTTTGATGTCTATCATAGAATGCAATAATTTTTATTATGACAACACTCAGTATAAAACAAAAAGCTGCCATTCGGCAACGGCAGCTTTTGAGTACGTACAAATTTTACATTTTTGAAGAGGTGTTGCACATCGCACAACCCTTTTTATGAGTAAAGAGAAGTAAAACTGCTGACAAACCAACCAAAACATAGATAACTCGAGAAAAGGTTGCATCCATGCCGCCAAATAATTGACCGACATCCCACCCCCAAATTCCTACGAGTAACCAATTCAATCCTCCTACGACGAGGAGAATGAATGCGATAATATGTAGTGCTTTCATGTATTTCCACCTCCCATCATAACACGTGAGATAGTGACTAATGTACACTGCACGTTTTTAGTATAGGACAAAATTAATCATTAACACAAGGCTTCAAAAAAAATTATCCACCTTTATAATTTTGTCCGAGTATTTCATTCCAAACATCTTATATACGATCGAGACAAAAATGAATTCAAAAAATCTAATATTTCCTACTGTCGTATGCCCAATGTAAAACTGCTTGCCTCTGCCCCCTCCTACATGTCATATCTCCACCCTCACAGTGCTTTTTAATTTGTATTACATGCCGCCGGATCGCCCACCATCGTTTTATCTGACGCGCATCTTCTTTTGGTATTCTTCTCCCAAGATAGTATCTACAATACCACTGAAACCAGCCATGTGGGTCGTCACTGTAAACCCATCCTTTTTTCTGCCACACCGATAATGATTGGCTCGCATGAACCCCGAAAGCATTATTTTCTTTGTGTTTTTCATGGTCAGGTGAAAGTTTTATTCCACGAAACCAAATTTTCGGCAGGTCAGTGGGGATCATATTCTTAACCCCTATAAAGTACGCTCCTCCAAATATCCCAAGCCGTAACATTTGTTTTGGAGTAAGGTCTGGACGAAACATGGGGTCGAAATTTTTTCCTTCAGGCTCAGTACGACTATAGCGGTATTTTTTTTGAAAATTATCAGAATACGTAATGTTCTGTGGTATTCGGCGTGACATACTAATTCAATACCCAAATTGCAATATTTAACACACTTGCGAATGAGACCCATAAAAGATACGGAATAAGCAGGTATGCAGCGACCCTATGTATTCGATAAAAAAAATACATTGTTATAACAATAGTCATCCACATCGCGAGGATAATTATGACTGAGAAAAAAAGGGCATGTGCTCCAAAAAATACCGGTGTCCAGAGTGCATTAAGTATCAATTGTATTCCAAAGGCCCACAGCGCTCGCGTACGCACAATATCTCCCTTCCCTTGGTACACAAGATACCAAGCGATACCCATCAATGTGTACAAGAGCGTCCATACTGGTCCAAAAATCCAATTAGGGGGTGCAAATGATGGACGGACCAATTGTCCCAGATACCATGATTCAATTTGTGAACGAGTAAACAGTGTACCCACAATTCCTGATAACTGGCACACGAGAATAAAAACGATAACACGAAATTTTTTATACATAGAAAATTGGCACGTTATGTTTTACTTGCCCGGAGTGCATTCACGATAACAATAATATCAATAATCTCCTGCAGTGCCGCACCGATAATGGGCGGGATATATCCGACTGCAGCAAATACCATCGCAACCAGACTTAACCCGATTCCAAAAAAAATACTTTCAAGAGCAATTTTGATCGTACGCTTGGCGATCATAATTGTTTTTGACACACTTTCCAAGTTTCCACCAAGGAATACGATATCAGCAGCTTCTGAAGCTGCTGTATGCTCCCCACTACTAAATACCATTCCCACATTGGCCAATGCAAGCGCTGGAGCATCGTTGATACCGTCTCCAATCATCGCGGTCACACGTTTTTCTTTTTTTAATCGAGCAACACCATTTTTTTTGTCTTCAGGACTACACTCGGCTTCTACGGTAATATACGACTGCACCTCTCCCAGCTGATTCAAAACTTTCATGAGATTCTCCTTCTTGTCTCCCGTAAAAATGTGCAGTGATAATTTCTCTTCTTTGAGACTGGTTATGATATGACGTGCATCGGATTTGAGCTTATCTTCAAAAAAGATAATGGCAATTACTCGGTTACCGGAAACAAGTTCAACTGCATTACCATTATGCTCTTCTGTAGTTTTACGAAGCACAACGTGAACATCGTTTACCACTCCCCCAATCCCTTCTCCCAAGACTTCAGTTATATCCGTTGCGTGCACGCGCGGTATCTTGTGCTTTCGCGCATATTCCACGATTGCTTTTGCAAGAGGATGGAGTGAGTTACGTTCTAATGCTTCCGCAATTCCTAGTACTTGTTTTTCAGTATACGATGTATCACGCACTTCCACATGATGCACCAACGGGCGACCCAGGGTAATCGTACCGGTCTTGTCAAAGATGATGGTATCTACCCGCGCCAATACTTCAAGCGCGCTAATTTTCTTTACCAACACACGGTGACGAGCCGCTGCATTCATACCTCCAAATAATGCAATCGGGGTTGCAAGGATAAGCGGGCACGGAGTCGCTACAACAAGCACCGCAAGCACCCGATTCATATCACCATCGGAAATGATGTATGCAGTGATACAAATTATGAAGGTAAGTATAGTAAAAATGGTGCTATAGCGGTCGGCAAGTCGAACAAGTGGCGCTTTTTCCGCTTCAGCTAGACGCACCATTTCAATAATTTTTCGATACGTAGAATCTTTATCCTCTGTAGTAACACGCACGACCATAACCTGACCCATGTTCACCGTGCCACTACGTACCACATCACCCGCCTCTTTTTCGATAAGTAAGGCTTCTCCCGTGAGTGATGATTCATCCACCTCCGCTATCTCACTCACTACAATTCCATCAAGCGGAATCACCTCTCCTTTTCTTACCAAAATCTCATCACCCACTCGTGCCTCCTCGATTTGAATTGAGCGGTCAGCAGATCCACCCTCCCACAACATCACCTGATTTGGAATACGTTCGGTCAAGGCAGTTAGCGATTCTTTTGCTCGTGCCATACCATATTTCTCAAGCGTGGTCCCTCCCGAGAGCATGAGCACAATGACAAGTGCGACCAGATATGATTCGGTAGCCACCCCCACACTGATCGCAAGAAGTGCAATATAGTCGAGCGCAAATTGTTTGCGCATAAGCGCCTGGACTGTGTCTCGAATCAATTCATACGAACCGTACGCAATAATCCCTAAGGCAATAATGGTCGAAATAAATCGTAACTCAAAACCGTACGCAATAATACTATACAGCAAAATTCCGCCCAAAATAATGAGTGGCATTGCGAATGCACGAACTAAATCCACTATTTTTTTCTTCTTCATAAAGCCATGATTAGTGGCTTCACTATACCACCGAAATAAATTCTATTCAATACAAAACAACAAGACTCCAGTATTACCATTTCTATATTATTTCATTGGGACTTCTACTGTTTCTACGATCTGATCAATAACCCCATTAAGGTCAAAAAACTCCTGTTCCGCTTCACATTCAGCACGTTCGTTATCAGTATAATTTCCGCACTGTGGCTCCCGGGTAGTAAAGGTAAGCGATACAGTACCCCCAAAAAGTGCACGTGCAAACACATATCGATGATATATGCTTCCTGCGGCTCCCTCCGACATAGTCGTCTTACAGTACTCTCGTCCGTTCACTAATATTTTTTCGATCTTTCCTGTCTGACTTATTTCAGATCCACTCTCAAGACAGGTATACGGCTCATTGGATTGGGCAATTACCGGTGGCCAATCTACCAATGACGTATAGGTCAGACCGAAATCTTCGGGATATCGATACATTAATCCTTTGTTCGCACCACTTTTCCATGTATCTTGTCCTTCAACCGTCGAAATATTATCTTTTTCACCCGGACAGCGTGCAAATTCGCAATTCGGACCGGTACGCCCAACATATGATCCGTCGGGACACATCTTTGCGTCCATGGTACACACAGTCGTCGCATCACTTTCAGCTACATTATTAGAGCCTGCAGGAAATGTATTCGGTGTCTGTGAGAGTCGTGGCCATAACAATATCCCGGCCACAATTACAAGCACTACCGTGCCAGTAAAGAGTATTGTTCGATTCATAAGGCGTAAGGTATATTAAGAACCTGTTTTACTTACTCATCAAATGCAGTGAATTTCCGACTGCGTTTGCGTTCGCTTACTATTCTCTTCTTATCCAATCGTCTTTCATGCGATGCGTATGTGGGTTTTGTCGCTCTTCGTCTCTTCACCGGACGAAGTGCGGCACCGACCAATGTATGCAATTTTTCAATTGCGATCTCCCTATTCTGTGCCTGCGAGCGCTCTTCTGATACATCGATCATGAGCTCGTCATCCAGATTAATACGATTTTCAAGTCTGCTTCGTAACACTTCTTTTTCTTCGTAAGTCAAAGCTGAAGAATTCCCAATATTCCATCTAAGCTGTATTTTGGTCGAAACTTTATTGACATTTTGTCCGCCCGGACCGCTCGCACGGGCTGTTTCTATCCTCATTTCAGATTCAGGAATGCGGCGCATACTTATTTTTTCTCCGCAAGCTCCTTCAATTTCTGAAGAGCTTTTGGCCACATA
>CAZNAO010000036.1:5579-8706 GCA_964571295.1 uncultured Gammaproteobacteria bacterium
TTTTCTCCTTGCGTAAGGACAAGTGTACTTCCTTCATGCGTAATAGCCGCACCATCCGCAAGCATTGCACTGAAATCCTGTTCCATGACCATAAGATTCGTCGGAGTCACACAAAGCATTAGGGTCGATGCAAGTACGCTCGACAACATACCATTATCAACCACCGCCTCACCACTCATGGTGTTGCAGAATTTTGCATTGAGACGATTATCCTCGAACGAAAGCGTATATGTTTCTCCGGAAGGAAGTGTGGCTCCATTGTATGACGCGAGACGGAATGTTGATCCGTTGAGCTGATCGAGTACCATCGCATCTGCACTATCCGCACTTTCGACCGCACGTAACAATATTGTTATATTATCCATAGCATTTTCATAGGTCAATACCGGGTACTGCTCTGTCGTAACCCACCGAATAGTTCCGTCCACGGTTATTCGGGCAAACAGGACGTAGATATGTGAAGGATCGATACTACGAGCATCATATGAAAGTACAAACGGAATCGGAACATTTTCTCCTTCCGTAGTTATTCTCTGATGCCCGATCGTAGTTCCTTGCGCATCTGCACGTGACATATCCCGTAGCTCCACCTCAACTATACTTCCCACAGGCAATGCAACGCGCTCCCGATAGGTCACGATACCTGAAAGTTTTCCTGTATTTTCCTCTGAGACCTTTGACCCTGTTTCAGTACCTGTAGACGAGGTATTCGCTTCCATTCCACCAGCTTTTTTCCCATACATATAATATGCCCCGAAACCGAGTCCGCCCAAAACAAGGACAAGAATAATCGCGATGAGCACACCTTTTGATCCTTGCATAAAGAAATAATTTAAAAAAATAAAATGAGTAAATAATTATTGTTTCTCAAGCACTATCGAGGTCGTGTCGTTTGACAGTGTAAGCATTGAGAACGGTTCGGTAACGATTGCAACTGTATATGGAACAGATAGTAATTCAGTAAATTTTTTTTCTTCTGAACCGGTGCAGAATTTTTTGGTCATCACAAGCGGACCAAATGTCACGACCCCATGCCGAAAAGTGTATGTACCAGACAATGTGTTGCAATCGGTGGTTCCGGAAACTTGCCCATTAGCAAACGTAAGCGAAAATTTATTCGAATTTTTAAATTTCACTCCTTCATTATCTTTTTCAACTGACTGAAGTACCCATGTAGTCAGAATTTCTGTATCCAGTTGTTCAACTCTTGTAACATCTCGTCCTTTGAAAAGAATTTCTTCCCCTTGATAGAGCACCAACTCTGTTCCCTTGTTCCATAGTATCAACTGCCTATCGACATTTTCATACCGAGCACCCGAAGCTGATACCGTTATGGCAAAAGGAATGTTCTCATCTTCAGATTGCATTTGAGCTACAGAGTCCCCGATGTAGGTCACTCTCCTCACCTCTCCTGTAGGAGACACATATTCCACAATAGTACGATTATTTCTCTCAGCTGATGACTGACCGAAACCATAATAAGCTACGATTACACCTAATCCAAGTACTACCACCAAGATACCCAGTATACTTCCAACACGAGAAGACATAGTACAGATACTAGAGTTAAAAATCTTATCAAGTAATTATTAGTATAGCACAAGAACTGGAGTTGTACACAAACCCTATTCACAAAAACTTCTTGTCATGTTAGGGTCTCTATTAAGTATCTTCTCCAGCTACAGGAGCTAAGGAGGATATACTTGCCAAGGAGTATCCATGTCAGCGATGTACGACGCGAGTAGAGGCCGCAAGGTCGACTACATCATCGGTCCGTGCCGGAAACATCCGAAGCGGATCATCACCACCCTCCACCCCTTCTGCCCGGACTGCCGCAAGGTCGAGCGGACGCAGATTCACTTCGGAAAGATCTTCCGAAGCCGTTCGCAGCATGCAGGTGCCGAGCAGCCGCTGCTCCTGCTCGAGCTGAAGCAGCCGCTGCCAGCGCCCCCCGACGACGAAGGACACGAGACGTGATCTCGCTCGCAACACTGAGCCCCTCAAGGCTCATCAGACCGGAATAGTGCGTAATGCACCCTTCCGGTCTTCTTCTTTTTTAGCTGACATACTATATTTTTTAAGTTTATCCCCACATATACCTTGCAATACATAGTACCTTATACTATAGTATTCTTATATGGAATCCCTTAATATACAAAAATTTATTGAGAACAATACCGCTCAGATGCGCAAAGGCACTCTTGAACTTGGTATTCTCTCAATTATCGGAAAACGGTCAGTATATGCGGGAGATATTATCGAACAGCTCCGCAGTGCTAGCCTGATCGTGGTCGAAGGTACGCTCTACCCTCTCCTTTCCCGCATGAAACGAGGTGGATTATTGGAATACTCCTGGCAAGAGTCACCCAATGGTCCTCCTCGAAAATATTATTCGCTTACACCGATCGGACAAGATGTCCGAAACAGATTACTTCATGAATGGAAAGAAATGAATGAATCAATATCCCGATTACTTGAATAAACAGACTAACAAACCTTAACTCTTCTCAAAACCATTTCCGTATAAACGGTAATCTAAGATCCCCACTTCCGCGGGGATGACATAAAAAACTTTTATGAAAACAACTATTTCAATCAATCTCGGCGGTAGCGCCTTCACGATCGATGATGATGCATACCGGGAACTCAAACATTATTTGGACACACTTTCAAACCATTTTAACAGAGAAGAAGGCGGCGATGAAATCATGACGGATATTGAAGCTCGCATCGCGGAAGAATTTTCCCGCAAACGCGAAAATGGTATTGAAGTGATCTCGATTCCCATGGTACGGGAAATCATCGCGCGCATGGGACGGGTCGAGGACCTTACCGGGGAACACGAAGAAGTAATCATCGAGGAACCGTATTTTGCACGTTCCGATGCTGAAAAAGAACACACCAGAGCGCCCAAGCGTCTCTACCGAGATCCCGATCACGCCATGCTTGCAGGTGTAGCGGCAGGTCTCGGAGCATATTTCAATGTTGACCCTTCGATCCCTCGGATTATTTTTGTACTTCTCACTCTCTTTGGTGGATCGGGAATCCTCATCTACATTATCCTCTGGTTGGTGCTACCTGAGGCAGATACGCCATTGAAGCAATCGGAGCTTCGCGGCGAATCCCC
>CAZNAO010000037.1:0-8632 GCA_964571295.1 uncultured Gammaproteobacteria bacterium
GAAGAAACCGAGTCACATGAAGAATCAGAAGAAACAACCTAACTATAATCCTCTTAAACACCCCTATCAACGTTTTGGGTTGTTTATTGATGTGCAGAATATGTATTATTCTGCCAAGAATTTGTTTCAGCGCAAGGTCAATTTTGGTGCAATTGTAAAAGAGGCAGTAGGTAATCGTAAGCTTATTCGTGCAATTGCATATGTGGTGCGGACCGAGGCACAAGATGAGCAGCCATTTTTTGAAGCACTGTATAATCTGGGTATTGAAACTAGAGAAAAAGATTTGCAAATTTTTAGTAGTGGTATGAAGAAGGCTGATTGGGATGTCGGACTCGCAGTTGATGCGATTCGTCTGTCCCAAAGTCTTGATGCTATTGTGATTGTGTCTGGAGATGGAGATTATTTACCACTGGTCGAATATTTGCGCAGTATGGGTAAACAGGTGGAAGTCGCTGCATTCGGTGAAACCACCTCCTCGTTACTCAGAGATGAGGTTGACGATTTCATGGATTTGAGTGAGCGAAAAGATTTGTTTTTGATTGCAGATTATCGGAAAAAACGTAGATAAGATTGATTGCACAAATTAATGCAGATTACGATGGAAGCTGCTGTGATCTGTGTGATCAAATTATGAATTAGTTTAAATTAATATTGAACGTTGGTCATAGGACATCTAGGTCAGTACAGTCTCATTCAGACTTACCCGATCTATCGCTCTATGATCATCGTTCGCTAAATCTATTAGCGAATATGCTACAACCAAAACAATGGTCAACACTGTGGGGTGGGCGGACACTCACGATTGAGACCGGACGATTGGCGCTTCAGGCGCTTGCGTCGTGTACGGTGCAATACGGCGACACGGTCGTACTTGCAAGTGTTATGAAGAGTACGGAGCCACGTGACGGGATTGACTATTTTCCGCTCATGGTAGATTTCGAAGAGAAATTATACGCAGCGGGCAAAATTAAAGGATCCCGCTTTATCAAGCGTGAAGGTAGGCCGAGTGAAGACGCAATTCTTTCAGCACGCCTGATTGATCGAGCAATTCGACCCTTATTTAATGATGCAACCAGAACTGACGTTCAGGTGGTCATTACCACTCTTGCGGTTGATGGTGAGCATGATGCGTCGGTTGTTGGATTGGTGGCTGCAAGCGCAGTATTGTCTATTTCGTCGGTACCGTGGAATGGTCCGATTGCGGGAGCACGTATCGGCATGGCACAGGACGGTAGCTTTATTTTGAACGTTACCTCAACCCAGATGACCGAGAATCCAGTGCTTGATCTCGTGGTTGCAGGTACTCCTGACAAGCTGGTTATGGTTGAAGCAGGTGCACACGAAGTACCGGAAGCTACTATGCTTGAGGCAATGAAATGGGGTTGCCGGGAACTCAAACCAGTCGTTGATCTTATTTCACAAATTCAAAAAGAAGTCGGTAAAGAGAAAGATACTCCAAAAACAGCATCTGAATTGAGTGATGCTGACAAAGCAAAAGCAGCATTTCGTGAATATGTTGCATCACACGTAGACGAGGTGGTATTTACTACCCCAAAAATCACCCGAGCAGATCGCTATGGTGCGATGGACGTCCTCAAGACCGGCGGAAAAGAACATTTGCTCTCTCTTGGTTTTGAAGAAGATGTTATTAAAAAAGCGCTTAACCAGGTAAAGTCATATGTCGCTGAAGAGGTGACGAAGTGCATCCTTGAAAAAGGAAAACGACTGGATGGACGAAGCATGACTGAGATTCGAGAACTTCAGACTGAGGTGGATCTTCTTCCTCGTGTGCATGGTTCTGCTATGTTTATGCGCGGTGATACCCAAGTACTTTCAGTGGTTACACTCGGAGCTCCGGGAGACGTACAGACACTTGATAGCATGGAGGAAGATGGAACCAAGCGTTACATGCATCATTATAATGATGCACCGTATACATATGGTGAAGTTTCTCCGATTCGTGGCCCTGGACGCCGGGCAATCGGGCATGGTGCTCTTGCTGAGCGTGCACTTGAGCCAGTACTTCCGGCACAAGCAGATTTCCCATATACTATTCGGGTTGTTTCTGAAGTTATGGGATCAAACGGCTCGAGCTCAATGGCGTCAACCTGCGGCTCGACTTTGTCCCTTATGGCAGCAGGGGTGCCGATCAAAAAAGCGGTTGCCGGAATTGCGATGGGACTTGCATCAAATGATGCCGGACAGTGGAAAGTATTGACTGATTTGCAGGATGTAGAAGATGGCCCGGGTGGAATGGATTTCAAGATTGCGGGAACCGCAGATGGGATCACCGCGATTCAGATGGATACCAAAACCAATGGATTGACCTGGGATATTGTTGATCAAACTATCGCACAGGCTCGTGATGCGCGAATTCAGATTCTCGATGTCATGCGCTCACGAATTGCCGCTCCACGTACTGAACTTTCAACCTATGCACCGCGTATTGTGACGATCACGATCAATCCTGATAAAATTCGCGATGTGATTGGTCCTGGTGGAAAAGTGATTAATAAGATTATTGATGAAACCGGAGTTCAAATTGACATTGAACAGGACGGTCGTGTCATGGTCACTTCAAGTGATTCTGACGGAATGAGTAAAGCAGTGAAGATGATTGAAGACCTTACTCATGAAGTTACTGCCGGAGAAGAGTATGAAGGGAAAGTGAGTCGACTTGAAGATTTTGGGGCATTTGTGGAAATTCTTCCGGGAAAAGACGGATTAGTGCATGTGAGTGAAATCGCGTGGGAACGTACCAATAAGCCTTCTGACGTCTTGAAGCTCGGTGATACGGTAAAAGTAGTAGTGAAAGAAATTGACAATTTGGGGCGAGTGAATCTCTCGATAAAAGCATTGTTACCGAAGCCTGAAGGATATGTGGAACAACCACCTCGCGATGATCGGGGTCCCCGAAGAGGAGGCAGTGATCGCGGAGGATTCCGCGGCGGACATGATCGCCGAGGGCCTCGAAGACCGTAAGTTATAGATAACATTTAGAATAAACCCCGCTTTTCGCAAAGAGCGGGGTTTTGACTTTTTATAGTTTGTTTTGTAGGGTGGGAATGGAGTGGAGTACTTAGCGTGTCCATATACCTAAATCAACAGATCTGGTTTCGGATTCATATGTACAAAGGGTGCTCCATTCCACTACCCTTGTTTTCCTCGGGTAAGTTTGAAATACTATACACGTATTGTACATGTCGCAGTGGTGTCATGAACCACAGGGGTAAAACAACATTAAAACTCATGTTGCAAGATACTCTTGCAAAGAATAACATGCCGCAGTGGTGAAATTGGTATACACGCGTGCCTTAGGAGCACGTACCGAAAGGTGTGAGAGTTCGAGTCTCTCCTGCGGCACCAAAGGCAACTATGGAGTATAAGGTGACAGGGACTTTTGATATTGTTAACCTAATCTTTCAGAAAGAAGAACGTTTTGAGTTACCAATTGGGTCAAATTGTTCATTTATTTTTCCACTTCAAAGTAAGATTGGTTCTAAGCAAAAATTTGAGTTACTTTTAAGTTCGGAGAATAGTGATGAAAATGTTATTAAGCAAAAAATTGTAGAATTCATCGAGTGTGCAGTTTCAAGTATTTCTTTTGCATTTCGTACACCAGTTGAATACGTAAACATCGATTTTACTCAAAACGAAAAGAATGATGCCATATCGGCGTCTTCTAAAAGAAAGGCGGAACTCACTGGAGCCGATTTTCCAAAAGAAGATCAGATTCTTCTTTTGAAGAAGATAGCAACAGATGAATACAAAGATAAAGTTTTTTTGTTGAAGTTATATCGACAATCCTTGTCACCCGATTTGTATGCTACTTTTTGGCATGTGTATACAATTTTGATGATTGTGATTGGAGAAAGAAGAGAAATTGACCTGTGGATTCAAGATAATTTTCCGAATCTTCTACCCTTATTACATAATGACTACACAAAAGAGAATGAGACTATTTTATTAGCGATTCGAGATACGTCTAGTCATAGAAATGCTACTTTTTCGGGAAATAAGTTAAATATTGATATAGAATTAAAAATATATAGTCTCTATTTCAGAGATATTGCTCATAAGGCAATTGTGAATCACTTAAAAGTTTAATAATAAGAAAATATGAACGAAGGAATCATATATATTATGACCACGGCTGTATCTGGTCTTATTAAAATCGGTCAAACTGGCACGGATATGTATCAGGAGCGTATGCGTAATCTGGAGGCGAATGGTTACTATAATGTAGTTGGTTTAAAGCGTGCGTTTGCAATTGAACTTGAAGATTATAAAGAAAAAGAAAGTTTACTCCATGAAATTTTTAGTCGCCAACGTATTGGTGAAAGTGAACTTTTTGCGCTTGAAGCTGATCTTGCAAAACAGTTGTTACTTTCGTTTGAAGGTAAAGTGATTTTTCCAAAAGAACTTGATAAGGAAAAGGATTTTGAAGAAGTTTCTACAAATAGAAGACAGGGTGCTCAATTTTCTTTTTATAAAAAAGGTATTAAAGATGGAGATGAGATCATGTTTATTGCTGATAAAGATATTGTTGCAAAAGTTGTAGGAGAGCGAGAAGTTGAGTACGGTGGACAGATTTGGAAACTCGCACCGCTTACTTATCATATTTATGAGCGAAAAGGTGAATTAAATAAGAGCGGCTCTTACCAGGGTGCGGCTTATTGGTCATATAAAGGAAAACGATTAAGAGAAATGTCTGATAAGTACTAATTGTTGAGGAGTTTCGTGTTATACTTTTTTCATTATGCCTGTCAGCATTAAATTACGAAGCAATCCATTGCACGACCCATCTTTGTGGCTACTTCTTGCTTCAAACATTGTAACTATCTATTTTGCTATAACCGAACATTGGAATCCGGCGATGGTATTGCTGATCTACTGGTTCCAGAGCATTATTATTGGTTTTTTCAATTTTATCCGGATACTTCAGCTCAAAGAATTTTCTACCGAAGGGTTTGGTTTCAACGGCCGACCAGCACAGCCTACCTCAACTACTCGATATTTTTCCGCTTTTTTCTTCCTATTTCATTACGGTTTTTTTCATTTGATCTATCTGGTGTTTATTCTGACCGATACGTTTGGGGACAAGCCAGACGCGTCCGAATTGCGATATATTCTGTTTACCGCACTGCTCTTTTTTATCACCCATTTGTTTTCGTATATCTTCTACCGATATCGCGATACCCAAAAACCAAACATCGGTTCAGTCATGGCCGCTCCCTACGCACGCATCATACCGATGCATCTTACCCTTATTTTTGGTGCATTTGGCGGGGCATTACCGTTGTTTCTCGTGCTTAAAACTCTGGCGGATGGTATCATGCATATCGTGGAACATCATATTTTGAGGAAAAGTTAAGTATATGAGTACTAAAATTTCATCTGGCGTCGTACATCAGGTTCCTCCTGATCTGCGTCGGATGTTGGTTTCTTCATCAAGAGTATTGGCTCTCTGGGAGGATATCACTCCTTTGGCACGCAATGAGTGGATCTGCTGGATAGAGGATGCAAAGAAGCCTGAGACCAGAACACGACGAATAGAGGTAGGTCGCTCGAAACTTCTTGGCGGTATGCGCCGCCCGTGTTGTTGGGCAGGGTGTCCGCATCGTTCGGGCTAACATAGTTTTTTTGTACACAATCATTTCGGATGGTTGTTTTATTTTTGTTTCACCTTGACAAATATGTGTATTTTTACTATACTCTTCCGGCTCTAGGTGCACTTCATGTGCGCTTCGGGTGGGCAACACAATTCAGTTCTACACCACATCAGAGGTCTCATCATGCCGTCTCCGGTTCCGTCACAGATCATCCTGTGTCTCATGCTTCTCATGCTCGGTTCCACCAGCTGTGATCCTACTCCGACTCTCGCTTCCGGTGTTCCGCTCGTCCCGTCGCTCGACGATGACAAGGAGGTGGCGCGGATTTCCGCCCCCACCCCTTCCACGGTCGATGCGTTGGTCCGGGCTCAGTGTGCTGATCACGACTTCGTCGTGCAGGCGCTTCCCGTCTCGCTCGCGCCGAGACAGCCCGACCAGCCGGTCGAACTGTCCTGGGTGATGGTGTACCCCTGCCAGCCAGAGGTATACATTCACCAGATTAACTTCTCGGTCACGGTCGTGCCGGAAGAAAACTCGCAACAGGAACTCTTTAGCGCGAAGGGGCAACCCTATCTGTACCGTCCGTTCATCTGCGACAAGAGCGTGTTCTTCAAGGGCATCGTCATCCCGGGCGACGGCACGCAATCGGTCGCCGGGGTTGAAGAATCCCCGGTGGTCAATGGCGAAGTCATGCAAGTGAAGCGGTCTCTCGAAGATCGCACGCGGGAGGCCACGATCGTGGTCTCCTACGACTCGGATGATCCTGCAGAAGGCTACCGGCTTTCGCCCGAAGGTGAGGTGTTCGCGCTCTGCATGGGCGAGATCAGTCTCGCGCAGGGCGTTCCTCGCGGACACTTCACTGTGGCCATGGCTCAGATCGAGGCGAGCGCTCGCTCGGGTGGCAAGAAATCTCAGTTGATTGGACCAGAACAGGTCCGGTACACGGAGATTCAGAAAGCCATGACCGACCTCATCATCCGGTACGAAGACGAGGACTGATCCCTGATGTTTGGCTAATTTCTACCGCACGCTTGACGTGTGAAGAGAGACAGCCGCATCTGTTGCCTTAAGGAGGCAGGGGTTCTTATGCACTACTGCGTAGGAACCCGGATGTCTCATGAAAATCATATGTTGGTTTTCAGCAGATATCGTTCGTTTGCTTTTGTATGTCTCGAGTTGATGCGTCATTTTTTGAACATCTGACTAATATTCCGGTCATCGATTTGCATAATTTGAGACCTGATGAGGCTGTAGAAATGATGCGGCATGAGTTGCACACACTTACTGTGCATAACTCTCCATTTTGTCGGATTATACATGGCGTCGGAAGTGGAAAATTGCAGGAAATTGTGCATCGGGAATTGGGAGAAAATCCGCTCATTGAAGCCTTTTTTCTCGATTCACATGGGGGCTCTACAACCGTACGCTTTTATCCACACGGATAAAACTTGACAGGGTCACTAAAAGCATGTACTATGTGCGGGCGTGAACAGTACCGAAAAAATTTCGGACCATGTCCAAAAACACACGCACTTCAGTTTGGACCTCTGGGTAACACAAAATAGTACTTCTACATCCTGAATACATGATGTACACAAGATACAACTCGTTGTTACTCTAAGTATCCAAGCGGATATAAACATGTCAATGTTTTGAACCGCTGTAGCGGTTCTTTTTTTATCTCAAAATCAATTCAAAAACTTTTGTACCGCAGTCTGCACAATACTCATTTATTGATCAGACTGCGTGCCGAAAGGTTCCGCGATAAGTGATCGTTACAACTAAACCAATGAAAGTAATAAAGCAAATTGCGTTTTTTCAGCTACGGTTGAAAACGCAATCTAATTGTAAGTTAGCATCTTTGAATATACATGAAACACAATTGCGTGTTTCTGTAGTGCACTAAGAGCGCACGGTGGATGCCTTGACACTGTTATACGATGAAGGACGTTGCAGGGTGCGATAAGTCTCGGTGAGGTCCCAAGCAACCTTTGACCCGGGAATTTCCGAATGGGGAAACCCACTCGATTTACGTCGAGTACTATGTACTGAATTAAATAGGTGCATAGAGAAGACCTGGTGAAGTGAAACATCTCAGTAACCAGAGGAGCAGAAAATAACAAAAAGACTTCTTTTTTCCTTCTTTATTCCTATATCTTCGGATGTAGAATAAGGAAGGTGAGAGAAGTTATGATTCCCCTAGTAGTGGCGAGCGAACGGGGAGTAGTCCAAACCACATATGATGTTTCTTTCGTTGAATATAGAGTTCGTAAGAATTTTAGATTCGCGATTGATTAAAGGACAGGCCGTTGTCTATGTGGTGTTGTAGGATGTAGTGTCGGTTACCTGTGATACCGGCTACATAAGCTATATATAGTAGAATACTCCTGGAAAGGAGAACCAAAGAGGGTGATAGTCCCGTATGCGAAATATATTAGTCTATGTGGTACTGCATTCCTGAGTAGGGCGGAACACGTGAAATTCCGTCTGAACCTGTCGCGACTATGCGATAAGACTAAATATTAACAGTGATCGATAGTGAACTAGTACCGCGAGGGAAAGGTGAAAAGTAGCCCGGAAGGGCGGTGAAATAGATCCTGAAACCGTGTGCTTACAATGAGTTGGAGCCCTATACCTTTTTGGTATGAGGGTGACAGCGTTCCTATTGAAGAATGAGCCTGCGAGTTACTGTGTGTGGCAAGCTTAAGGACGTTAACACGTCTGGAGGCGTAGCGAAAGCGAGTCTTAACGGGCGTTAAGTCGCATACAGTAGACCCGAAGCCGGGTGAGCAATCCATGGACAGGTTGAACTTCGACGAGAGTCGAAGGGAGGACCGAACCCACATGCTGTGCAACACATGGGGATGATCTGTGGATAGGAGAGAAATTCTTATCGAACTCGGTAATAGCTGGTTCTCCTCGAAATAGCTTTGGGGCTAGCTGTGTATGTTTACTTTGGTGGTAGAGCACTGGATGAGTCTTAGGCAGCTTGCTGTACTAATCTCAATCAAACTCCGAAT
>CAZNAO010000038.1:0-1194 GCA_964571295.1 uncultured Gammaproteobacteria bacterium
GTCGCCACATTCTTGGTAAAGTCAACGGCCTTGTCGATAAGCCCGGACCCGGTGGCACCGGTATCCTGCGTTTTCTTGATACCTACGAGAAGAAACGCGATTCCGAGAAGGAAGCTCGCCATATTCTCCCACGTGGTAATCTCAAGAATAGAGACCGACTGTTGTTCTTCACCGGTCGCATTCACCTTGATCACATTCGGCTGGCTCTGAATCTCGGAAATAATCTGCCCGGTCCCGAACGTAGCAAATGCGAGCCATAGGAAAAAAACCATCACAGGAGCCACAATGACGTGTTTACTGAACTCATTCCACCACTCATGAGCATAGTCTTCACCCTTGGGGAGGGCATAGAGCATGAAAGCGAGCGGTGAGAGAATGATAAGTGCCCAGAGAACGACAATACGCATGATCATGACGAGGAGATATGCCCCGATCGTGAGCGCAGCAAGGAGAGCAAACAGGAATGCCATGACACTTGCGGCAAATAATGCACCGGACGCAGATTCAGGGGTAGTTCCGAGTGCGTTTCCGGAAACCAACCCGAGAATCTTGTCGAATTGAAATAGATTGATGAGGTTTCCCCCGGCAGTGGCAGAAACCGCGTTAAGGAACGTAATCGTAAAAATATGCGCGACATCGATGACGAGTTGCGCGATCAGATTGCTGAAATTGATAAGGATCGCCATCATGACAATCTTCACGAGACCATGCTTCCACTCATAATGCTCGAGCCCGAGAATCGTGGCAAATGCGATAACGAGAAGTCCGATGATAAAAAACATGTTCGCCACATCTCGAACCATGACCCACCCGAGCTTCACAACACTGACATCGATATAATTGTTGTAGGAAGCGAGTGTGATGAAGAATCTAAGGAAAAAAATCGCAAGGAAAATACATAATTTTGCCAATTCAAGCAAAATGCTCGCAGCAATACGCCCAACCCAAGCAAGCACGGTCGTAAAATCAATAGCAGACACGGTCGTAACCGACACGATACTGATCAAGACAACCCCAACCAGAAAAACCGGCCACCAAGTCCGTGTTTTGAGCGTATTCGGAAATAACTTTGCGTACGCTTGGGATACACCCGCACACACGAGTGTCAAAAAGCGCTTCATGTAGTGATAATTAGAATACCGGTCACAAGTATATCACAAAACAAAAACACACGCTAACAAAGGTGTGTATGTT
>CAZNAO010000038.1:1294-8553 GCA_964571295.1 uncultured Gammaproteobacteria bacterium
CCGGTCACAAGTATATCACAAAACAAAAACACACGCTAACAAAGGTGTGTATGTTATTACTATGTCATTCCCGCGAAAGCGGGAATCCTCATTTAAGAAGCACAGTCCAGCCAATTTGGATTTTCCTTTTCAATAAGCGAAATTTTCCACGTTCGATTCCATTTCTTCAACTGTTTCTCTCGAAAAATAGCTTCATTAACAGAAGTATATACTTCAAAATAAACCAATCTATGGACAAAGTATTTTTTAGTAAACCCTTCAACCATTCGGGACTTATGTTCAGTAACTCGCCGCTGTAAATCATTAGTCATACCGATATACAAAACACCATTTTTTCTACTTGCCAATATATAGACATAAAAATATCTCATATCCCTCCAAATTAGATTCCCGCTTTCGCGGGAATGACATATTAAGATAATTTTTTGATTTTCACGACAAAAAATCCTTCGATCTGGGAGGTGGGCAAGACACGAAGTGCATGCTTTCGCAAAGTTTCGTCAAATACGATATTTTTGAATGATGCAGGGAGAGGTAGACGCGGAATATCGAGTGAGATAGGTTCGATTACGGCATCCGGGGTGCGATCAAGAAATTTTTGCAGCTGCACCTCATTTTCTTCCGGAGCAAAAGTGCAGGTAGAATACACGAGCGTACCACCCGGGCGAAGCATATGCCATGCGGCACGGAGTAGAATGCGCTGCGTATAGGCCATTTCTTTGATCTTCCGCTCGCTCCAATAGCCAAAACTTTTCGGATCCGTAGTATCAAATCGTGCTTCAGCACTGCACGGGGCATCAAGTAGAATTCGATCAAAATATTGTTCGTATTCACGGGACAATTGTGCGCCATGCTCCATACGGAGGGTAAATCGCCATTGGGGTTTCTCGCGGGAGACACCCAATAGTTCCATATTGTGCATAAGTTTGAAAAAACGGACCTTATTCTTGTCGTTCGCGACCAATTCCCCCTCCTCTCGCATCAGGGCGGCAATCTGGCTGGTCTTACTTCCCGGGGCCGCAGTAAGATCAAGTACCCGTTCCCCCGGTTTCGGATCAAGAATAAGGGGAGGCACCATACTCGCAAGACTCTGGATATAGATTTTTCCTTCACTGTAGAGAGGAAGATCTGTCAGTTCTCGCTTTGATTTATGTAATAACACAAACGCACCGGGAGACCATCCGATCTTCTGCACTTTAAAACCGGCAGCAGATAAAAGAGGTAAAACTTCTTCTGAAGAAGATTTAAGCGCATTGACCCGGAATGTAGTAGGGCGACCGATAAACGTCTTTTCAATTTCACGAAAACGAGACTGTCCCATGATCGAAGACAGTCTTTCGACAAACTTTTCCGGGAGTTCCTTTCGGAAACCTTTGCCGCCTTTTTTCTTCTTTTTTGCCATAGTTACTGAGTAGTTAAGATATCATGTTTCCAAAACCGTCCTTGCTGAAATTGCGTCTTTTTCCATCGATAAAAATGATCAAGTTCACATAGCGTAAGCGGTGCGGTAACATCAATGGTCGACTCATCCAGAGCTGAACAGCCAAGAAGTGCCGGTACACCGTACTGGAGCCAGTCAAAAGATTGAGTAGAGGTTGCAACTTCATTCACATATAGACCGAGGTCGTGTATTCCCAATAAACTAGGATATTTTGTGCGTTGATCAAATATCGAGTATCCTTCAAAAGAGTTTGGTATGTTGATATCAAGTATATGAAGCAAGGTTGGAGCAAAATCCACGCCCGATGCTCGAGTATCGACTCGGCGAGGTAAGATAGTATCAGGCACATAGGCAAGAAAAACGATCTCATCATAATACGAAATTTCTTCAAGCTCGGGAAACACTTCCTTCAAAGGCTCGCTCGGGAATGCCGCATGGTCAGCCACAACAACAACCATAGTATTTTCTGCCAAAGGACCATTAATAAACTCATTCCAAAATGACAAAAACGCATCATCAGTTGAGTGAAACGTATCAAAGACATTTTCTTTCTGATCATCATATCGCACACCATCAACCGGGAAGGTGTATGGCGGATGAGAATCAATCGTCGAAAGCATGAGTACAAACGGATCGCGCAAGCGATCATGTAATTCAAGCGCTTTTTGGTAAAACGCCGGAAAAATCTGATGGTCAGAAAAACCCCAAGAACGTGGTTTCTCATGGATATACTCCCCCATTTCCTTAGTCCCAAAAACCTCATCAACGCCCATATTGCCAAACATCCGATCTTTATATGCGTATGTCTTATCAACCGTCGTGATGTACCCAGCATATCCATACCCACCAAATTCTTTCAGCACATCAGGAAGGCACTGAAGTCGGTGTCCGCTCAGTGATCCGTGATGTTCGATTTCCAGATGACTGGTCGGAGGATAAAATGAACATAGGAGAGACATAAGTCCTGTAGCAGTCGGAGTGCTTGCATTATACATATTATGAAAAACGGTAGTATTCTTGTTTTGTGACAAGACATCAAGACCAGGTGTCAATCCAGGAAAATCACGATTGTAGACACTCGATACCCGTGCAGAAAATGACTCCAAAAATACAATAAGGATATTCGGGCGTTTTTCAAAAAAAGTATCAGGAAGCAAAGACTGAGTGGACGAAGAAAAAATAAAAGGTTTGTTGACCAAATAAAAATCATTAAGGGAGTACAAAATGCCGAATCGTTCCAATTTTCGGGCTACAGCTGGAGAAAGATTCAGCTCTTCGTGAAATATATTATCCTGAATAAAAGAACGGAAAATTAGTCGCTCAGGCAACGTATGAAAAAAATTTCCCCAATGCCAAAACAAAACGGTAGAAATTGCCGCAATATAGAAAAAAATCCGTCGAAGAGGGTGTGCAAATGCTGATCTAAAAAAATATCTCAGTAAAAAAGCTATAACAAAAATACCAGACAATACCAGAAGAACTATCGGGTGAGTCAATGCGCCGACAATAACAGTGCCGGCTCCACGCATATGCTCAAGCACGGTCGGATTCACATGGAGTCCAGAGTAATATAAAAGAATACTGTCACCAAATACAAAAATCAATAAAAATACTACACCACAGTACCATATGGTACTCAGTACTGCTCGGAGACGTCTAAAAGACGTAGGAAGGGTGGAAAAACCAAGATACACGGTAAGCCAGATTGCCCATACTCCGAGGGTACGCAAAATAACAATGTGTGGATGTCTACGTGACTCCTCAAAAATATAATAAGAATAGGTCACGTACTGAAATACCGCAAAAATCGTATACAAAAAAAGAGCTATGCACAAAAAATAAAACCACGGATTTTCTTTCAAAGATTTTTTCCTAAAAAAAGAATAGAATGTCAGGGTCAAGATACCATTGATAATGGCAGCACCAATATACAAAAGATCTCGAAGGTGCGCATCAGCCATATACACAAAAGGAGGCACTAAGGTGTGAGTCGATTTACCAGCCGAGGGAACGGAATGCATTCGCGGATATGTTCGACACCACTCATCCAGCGAACCATGCGCTCGACTCCGATACCGAATCCCGAATGCGGTACACTACCGTATTTCCGGAGATCCATATACCAGGAATATTCTTCGGGTGACAATCCTTCTTCACGAATACGCTCAAGCAACAGGTCAAAATTATCTTCACGCTGCGATCCTCCGATGATTTCTCCCGAGCCCTCAATGCCGATCAAATCGTTATTCAATACGCGAGCAGAGTCAGTCGGATCCAATTTCATATAAAACGGCTTGATGGTTTTGGGCCATTTATGGATAAACACCGGTACCGGACTGTCTTTGGTCAGAAGCGCCTCGTCGTCATTTCCAAGGTCTTCGCCCGGTTGTATATCACTTCCCCGCTCACGAAGCCAGGGTATTGCCTCTTCATACGTAAGTTTGACAAACGGAAGTTCCACCACTTTTTTCAAAGGTTCGATATCACGCTCGAGAATCGCAAATTCTTCAACACACTTTTCAATACATGCGGCCGCAATAAATTTGACCAATCCTTCCTGTAGACGCATATTTTCTTCATGTTCGACAAATGCGGCTTCGGCATCCATCATCCAAAATTCGGTCAGATGACGTTTAGTAACCGACTTCTCAGCGCGGAATACGGGCCCGAAATCATAGCATCTGCCGACACTCGCGATCGCTGCTTCGATATATAGCTGACCCGACTGTGACAAATACGCTTCACCAAGGTCAAAATATGGAACAGGAAATAAGGTAGTCGTCCCCTCGACGGAATTCGGCGTGAACACGGGAGAATCCGTACGGATAAATTTCTCTTGATGAAGATACTCATTGATCGCGGTCTCGACCACATCACGAATGCGCAAAATGGCCCATTGGCGTTTACTCCGAAGCCACAGGTGCCGGTTATCAAGAAGAAATTCAGGGCCATGCTCCTTGTGTGCAATCGGATATTCAACAGCCTGATGAATCAAGGAAAAACCCGTGACCGATATTTCGAATACGCCCGGCTTCTTAGGATGTTCTTTGGATACACCTGTAATGACAACAGAGGATTCCTGTCCTGCGCGAGTAAGCGCATTCCACGCATCCTCGCTCAATTCCTGTTTTGAAGCGACACACTGGATAAACCCGCTTCCGTCACGGATTTCGACAAATGCCAAAGAACCGCTGGAACGGCTATTATGCACCCAGCCCTTGAGTTCAATCGTTTTACCAAGATGATGTTTGATGTCGGAAATAAAAACCATATAATTAGTCTTAAAGTCTAAAAGCCATAAAGTCCATATAGTATTTTGTATTTGACTGTATAGACTTTACAGCTTTCAACTTAGTCCAGACTACCCTATTTTACCCGTCTCCGCAAGTCAGAAAAGTATCCCTAAGCAGGGGTGTACGTATGTACCCAATTCCCGATTGCTACGGGTGAGTGATACTGTAAATGACCCCAGATGAGACTATGAACCGCGGGACTGAAAACGTCCGCCCGGGACAATTCATGAGGAAAGGCTTGATCCAATCGGTGCATATCGTCAAGGACATGCGACGAGATACGGTACAGGGAACCACGCTCAAATTGCTCAGTCTCGGCACAGATACGACAGGCGACACCACCCTGCACAAACGACCAAAACCCAAGTCCGTCTGACCTCCCACATGATACACAGGCGGCATATCGTGGAAAAAAACCTAATTCTCGCATCAGAGCAAGAATGAGCCAATCTAGAAATCGAGTATCATGCGGATACGAACTCCGATCAAGCATATCAAGCCATGACAAAAAAATATCGAATATTCCAGACTCGATCGTACCTGAACGGATCAAAAGATGCAGTGCGTACGCGGCAAAGCCGGCATGCATACTTTTGGCATAATCACTCCTGAGCGAAGCAAACGAATTGGTCAGCCGGGCAGTGCGAAGGATCGTCATTTCTTTTCCTCCAGCTGTCTCAAACCATACCAAAGAACAAGGTTCAATATGCGCCGATAATTTACTGGTAATTTTTTTGATCCCTCGCGCAAGTACGTCAATGCGACCACGTTCCCGGGTAATAAGGGAAATAATCTCATCATTCTCCCGAAAATCACGGCGGGCAAGAATAATACCTTCGGGCATACGATACAAAATTCAAAAATCTAAACTTAAACGTATTCCTTGAGATATTGTTGCAACATGAGCATCGCCGCCTTCTCATCAAGTGTTGCGTCCCCGTCCATCAATTGCGCTTCTTTGGTGGTAAACCGTTCATCGACGGTGACAACGGGAACTGAAATCAATGTTTCAAGCTCACGGATAAACGCACGCACTCGCCGGGAATTATCCGTCTCCCCCCCATCTTCTGCACGATATGGAATTCCGACGACTACTTGCCCGATCTTCTCATCCTGGATCAGTCGCGGCAATTCCTGCCTCCACGCCGAATATGCAATTCTTCCATAAGGAAGTACCACATCGACCCCCGACCCGACCCACGCAAGCCCCATATGTTTGGTTCCGAAATCAATGGCGAGATAATTCATACTATAGTTTCTCCCCCGGTCGCTTTGTCGCGATAACTGGATTCCCTTCAGTCACGATCACCGTATGCTCAAAATGAGCGCTGAGCGACTTATCAACCGTACTGATACTCCACCCGTCTTCAGCAGTCTCGACCTCATGTCCACCAAGCGTAATCATGGGTTCGATCGCAAGAACCATTCCCGGACGAAGTTCGATCGATTCAAGTTTGGGATCATAATAATTCGGGATAGACGGACTCTCATGGACCTGATATCCGACGCCATGTCCTGTGAGATCACGGACAATACCGTATCCAAACGGCTTGATATACGTTTCCACCGCTTTACCGATTGACGCAATGGTATTACCGGGACGCGCAACATCTATCGCTCGAGCCAAAGATGCATACGTTCGTTCAAGCAATAATTTCGCTGCAGGAGTAATCGCTCCGACAGCCACGGTAATCGCCGTATCCGTAAAAAATCCGTTGCCAAATCTGCCGAGACCACTCTTGACCGGATACTCCATACCAATATCAATCGTAAAAATATCTCCACTATTGAGTATTTTTGTCTTGGTGGCAATCCCATGCACAACCTCTTCATTAAGCGAAGCGCAAATCGTTGTCGGAAACGGTGGATCGCTACGACGACTTCGATATCCTTTGAATGAAGGGCGTCCATGCGCTTTTTTGATGAGTGCTTCGGCTTCACGATCGATATCATACGCACTTACTCCTGCGACTGCAAGGGCTCCCAAATATTCAAGAATTTCTCCAATGATATGCCCACCCTCTTCAATCCATGACTGCTCTTCTCGTGTTTTGATATATGACATAGGATCCTATCCTAGCAAAAAAAAGGTTGTCTGTGAAGCCTCCTTGTCTTCTAGACAATTACGAGGAGAGACAAAAGAGTAAGCAACAATAAGGTTGATGCAATGACATGATAATGCTGGTGCCGTATCTCGACAAAAATCTTGATCGCAAGCGCAAGAGAAAAAAACGTAATCATGCCATACAATATTCCCTGAGACCCGGTTGCAAGAAATCCGAGCACTGCCGGAACCATCCGGGTAAGTTCATATTTATGCGTATTAGTGAGAGAAACTTCAGGGAGAGTATCCCACTGGATGATCGACTCGGTCGACGTACCATCAGACCATGAAATAATAATCTCAGGAGACAGAACTGCCTTGAAAAATTCGGTATATGGCTTGGCAACCGTCAACGTACCTGACCACAAATTTTGTTCATACGTAGGAGACAGTTCGAACTCATATCCCTGTGCACGTACAG
>CAZNAO010000039.1:0-1729 GCA_964571295.1 uncultured Gammaproteobacteria bacterium
ACTGATAGTAATAACGGACTTCAAGCAATCCTTAATCAATCAGTCGACTTACAGAAACAATCAAATGCTTTGTTGGTTGAGATAAAATCCTTTCGTGACCAATCAGCTAAACTAGTTGAAGATATAAAACAAACAAAGGATGCTGTTTTAAGAATGAAAGAAGAATCCGGACAAGGGCTTAAAGAGATAAATGCTAATAAGTCAGAAGTTGAGAAAATCACAGCGTTGATTACAGATACAGGTTTTGCAAATTCTTTTCAAGAGAGAGAAAAATTATTACGTAGAAGTTCTTTGATTTGGCTGGGTGTTTTTGTTTTAGGTATAATTTTGCTCTCTACTATGTTGTTTATTTTATTTCGTGGAGATAGTCATCCTGGAATAGAAACGACATTATATAGATTAACACTAACATCACCGCTGTTGTTTTTAGTTGCTTTGGCTGCAAAACAATATAGTCATGAGAGAAAACTTAATGAAAAATATGCCTCTAAGGCTGTGATCGCGGCTGTGATAAGAAATCACACAAAGTTTTTGTTAGAAGATGTTGTAAATGTTAGCGTTAAGAGTAAATTACCTGAGACTAGAGTTGATATAGTTAAATTTGTTTCAGATAATTTGTGTTTGCTTTACCAATCTCCTTATGAAGAGGTTTCTAATACAAAAGAGAAGTTGGGCAAGTCAAGAAATAAAAAAGATGGTACTGTTTTTTTGGAAGAAGTTAAAGCGTTACAAGATTTGTTACCCGATACTGAAACTTTTAAGAAGGTATTAGATTTGATTGTTAAAATGAAATAATTATGACCCTCAACGAATCCTCAATCGAAAATCTCTCCCTCGATCTTCTCCGCGAAGCAGGTTTCTTATACGTTAGTCCCGGAGCACTTGAACCCGAACGACCAGATCTCTCGCAGGTTACCCTTCGTGATCGACTCGTCGCTGCAATAGCAAGGCTCAATCCAGATATTCCCGAAGAAGCGAGGAACTATGCCGCGAATCAGATCGTGCATGCGGCAACAGGGACAGATAATATCGTAGAGAATAATCGTGCGGTGCATCGGCTGCTTGTCGAGGGGGTAAAGGTAGAAATTCTTGAGGATGGGCACATGCGCGGACGAGAAGTGCGGGTGATTGATTGGAATAATATTTTACACAATGATTTTCTTGCAACCAATCAATTCTATATCAAGGGACTTGAGCGAGACAAAATTCCTGATGTAGTATTGTTTGTAAACGGATTACCACTCGTCGTGATCGAACTGAAGGATGCTAAGAATGAAGAGGCGACCGTACACAAAGCATTTACTCAGCTTACGAATTACCAATCAGCAATTCCCGATCTCTTTGCCTACAACGCACTACTCGTCATTTCAGACGGACTCGACGCGCGCACGGGTACGATCACAAGCGGATTTGATCGATTTCTTGCGTGGAAATCGATTGATGGAGTGCGGGACGCGAAGCGGACAGTGCCGGAAATTGAAACACTAGTTTTGGGAATGCTTCGACCTGAGCGATTACTTGATCTCATGCGGAATTTTACGATCTATGAAGAAGAACGAAAACTTGATGATACAGGATTGCCGTATACACGCACGATCAAGAAAGTGGCAGCATATCATCAGTATTTTGCCGTAGAAAAATCAGTAGCCTCTACATTGCGCGCGACTGCGAGTGATCATAAGGCCGGGGTGGTGTGGCATACCCAGGGATCGGGAAAGTCATTGTCAAT
>CAZNAO010000039.1:1739-5584 GCA_964571295.1 uncultured Gammaproteobacteria bacterium
GTTGACCATAATAATTAATAAAATCTTACACATAATCGAGAAAAAGTTGGCTGGAAGTGATAGCTATGAAGTCATGGAATCATGTTCATAAAAAGCAGGAGGAACAACAGATGAACGGCGAAATTATTCAGAAACTCAATAACCCGACGATCGTCGTATTGACTGATCGAAATGATTTGGATCAGCAATTGTTTGATACCTTTGCGGGTGCAACAGAATTGTTGCGCCAGGAACCGCGGCAGGCAGAGAGTAGGGAAGATTTGAAGAAATTGTTATCGACCAGCGGCGGAGGGGTAATTTTTACCACCATTCAGAAATTTTCACTTGAGGGCGGAGGTACGAAGTATCCGCTGTTGTCTGATCGATCAAATATTGTCGTGATTGCGGATGAAGCGCATCGGAGCCAGTATGGACTCAGTGCAAAAGTGCGGGAAGGGAAAGAAGGTGCGATGGTGAGTTATGGATTCGCAAAATATATGCGTGACGCATTGCCCAATGCCTCGTTTATCGGGTTTACCGGAACCCCGATTGAAAAAGATGATGCTAATACTCGTGCGGTTTTTGGCGACTATGTCGATGTGTATGATATTCAGGCTGCGGTGGATGATGGAGCGACAGTTCCGATCAGCTATGAATCACGATTGGTCAAGCTTGAATTCAATGAGGGGGCGAAGGGTGAGCTTGATCGTGCAGTGGATGATGTACTCGAAAGTGAAGAAGTGAGTGTGAGTGACAAGGCAAAAGCCAAGTGGGCACAGCTCGAAGCAATTGTGGGTCATCAGGCGCGTATCAAAGATATTGCACGTGATTTGGTGGCGCATTTTGAGATGCGACAAACAGTGTTTGCAGGAAAAGCAATGATTGTAACCATGAGTCGGCGTATCGCAGTGGAACTCTATGATGAGATTGTAAAATTGAAACCAGAATGGCACAGTGATAGCAAGAAAGATGGAGTAATCAAGGTAGTGATGACTGCAGCATCGAGTGATCCTGCCTCATACCAGCCACATCACACGACCAAAGATGATCGAACTGACATCGCAACACGATTCAAAGATGTGCATGATCCGCTGAAACTCGTCATTGTACGCGACATGTGGCTCACCGGATTTGATGTACCATGTCTCCATACGATGTATATCGATAAACCGATGCGCGGTGCCAATCTCATGCAGGCAATTGCTCGGGTGAATCGAAAATTCGGTGACAAACCGGGCGGTCTCATCGTTGACTACATCGGTATTGCAAGTGACCTCAAGGAAGCCCTGTCGGTCTATACTGAGAGTGGGGGAACTGGTGGTATGATTGCTGATCAGAGCGTGGATACCGTGCCACACATGCTTGGTAAACTTGAAGTCGTGCAGGGAATAATAGAGGGAGTATCGTATCAAAAGTATTTTGAAGAAGATGCAAGAGGGAAATTGGAAGCAATTCTTGAAGTTGAAGATTTTTTGCTCGGAAATACTGATCGGAAAGATCGATTTGTGAAAGAAGTGACCGCTTTGTCAAAATTATTTGCACTTGCAATGCCACATATTCGCGCACTTGAAATCCGAGATGAAGTCGCATTTTTCCAGGCAGTCAAAGCGAGGATGACTAAGCTTGCGAGTGATGGGGGAAATCGAGATATCGAAGTTGAAACCACCATTCGACAATTGGTAGATAAAGCGGTGGTGTCGCAGGGTGTTATTGATATTTTTGACGCTGCAGGAATCAAAAAACCTGATATTTCTATTCTTTCTGATGAATTTCTTGAGGAAATCCGCGGCATGAAGCGAGAAAATATTGCACTTGAATTGCTCAAGAAAATTTTAAATGATGAAATACGGGGGCGAGGGAAGAAAAATGCAGTACAGAGTAAGAAATTTTCAGACATGTTGCATGCTGCAATCAAGAAATATCAAAATAATTTATTGACCGCTGCGCAAGTGATTGAAGAATTGATCAAGCTGGCACATGAAGTCCGAGAAGCAGATAAACGTGGGGAAAATTTGGGATTGAGCGACGATGAGATTGCGTTTTACGATGCACTGGTTCAAAATGAAAGTGCAGGCGAGGTGTTGGGAGATGAAACCTTGCGAGAATTGGCTCGAATTCTTGTTGCTCGGGTACGAGAAAATGCAACGATTGATTGGAGTCTTCGTGAATCAGCTCGCGCTCGTATGCGTATCATGGTGAAACGCCTACTCAATCAATATGGGTATCCTCCAGATGCGCAAGAAATTGCAACTGATACGGTATTGAAACAGGCAGAGTTATTTGCAGGGGAAAGTGTATAAAATATTATTTGTATAGGTATGTCCAAAAATCAAGAAAACGGTCGTGCAGGTGAATTGGACGTAGTAGAAAATGTACCCTGTCCAAACTGCACTAAAAAACTCATGATTTTACCTCCCAATTATCCGCTCTATGATGTGCAGTGCACTGGATGTTCATTTCGTGCGCAGGTAAAGACCAATCAATCAAAACCAAAACCGATTATCTTTGGTGCAGGGTGGGAAATAATGGATAAAGTATTGAAATCTGGTTTTATTACACCACCACTGATTGCAAATTTCAAATGGAAAGACAAAGAAGGGGAGCATCAAGAAATTAGGTTTTATCCCTTTGTCCCAAAAACACATTTGAAGAAACACAAATTATCAGAGACCGCACGGCGTGCGAATTATTGGATGTTTAATTATGTGAATTTGGATAAACTCCCTTTTTTTGTATTACTCAAGAAATAACTATGTCCGATTACTACAACCCCACCCAAAACGTGCGGTATAACTTCTGGTAAATTGGAAACCAAATTTATGTGACCCAATCGAACACTAAAACTGTTCGATTTTTTTGTATCATTAGATCGGTATGCTATAGTACCTTTACTCTCTTATTACCTCTAAATTAGGACTTCCTATGCCATCAAAAAAATATGCACATACATTGCCACGTATCACGATTATGTCTATTGGGGGTCGAGGTGCGACGATTCTCGATCGATTGCATGCGATCGGCTCGCCACAGATACAGCTCGTAGCCGTAGGCACGGCACGTGGACTCGAATATGCTACACAGATTGATACAAAAATCGAACTTCCCGAGAGTGGCGGAATTCAGTTGGGTGTAGACATTCCTCGCCATGCGAGAGAAAGTGTGGAAGTGTGTGAAGCGGAAATCCGTGCGGTGGTGACAGGATCAGACATGGTGTTTCTCATAGGGAATATTGCCACCGAATCAAATGGGTACCAGGTTGCGGCAGTTGCTGAAATTATTCGGAGTATGGGTATACTCACGTGTTTTGTAGGTGCGACTGCATTTCCATTTCAGGGAATTGCAGCAGAGCGACAGGTGATTGCCGGGACACGGGTGGTGAGTGATGCAGTGGATGGATTCTTGCTCGTCGATAGTGGGAAGGTGATGACGATTGCGAGTGCGAGCGAGGGGTTGGTACAGGTGAATCGGGTGATCGAGCAGATGATTGCGATGATTCTTGATATTGTCTCGACCCATGGAATTATCAATGTGGATTTTGCGGATTTGAAGACCACGATTCGCTCGGCTGGACCATTATTTTTTCAGAGTGTTGAAGAAGATGAGAATTCGATCGAGCGGATGAAGGACGCATTATTTCTCCATCCCGCGCTTACATTCCCCGCAGTATCCGGGCTCACTCGAGTAGTATACGTGCTCTATGCGGGAGCTGGAGTGCTCATGGATACGGTTACTGAGATTGGGAATTATATTGCGTCTCGGGTGGATGCGAGCGCGCGAATTGTGTTTGGGGTGGTGTCTGATGAGCAGATGAAAGGGAAAGTGCGGGTAGTATTGATCGGCGCGTAACAATATAGAATAAAATTCAA
>CAZNAO010000039.1:5684-8251 GCA_964571295.1 uncultured Gammaproteobacteria bacterium
AAGGGAAAGTGCGGGTAGTATTGATCGGCGCGTAACAATATAGAATAAAATTCAACAAAAAATAACCCTATGTCCGACTACTACAACCCCCACTCGAGACAGGGTATATAATTTTAGGGTCTCCTTATGAATCATCCATACTTTAAAAAAATTGATAGATCTTTACTTGAGGGTTGGGTAATCATTCCAAAAGAATATTGGGCTGATTTTTTGCATGGAGAATCTATAACACCGAGTACTTCGCGAGATATTAAAATCAGATATAAAAATAAATCATATAAGGCAAAGTTGTATCATGTAAATCGCACAGGTACTTCAAATGTATACCAATTACGTTGGGATAGTGACAAAGAGTTGCTATCAGTTATACGAAAAGATTTTATAAATAGCTACGTAATATTAAAATCTCAAAAAGAGTTACATGAGAATACAAAAGGTGGTTTGAAGAAATTTAGAGGTCATCTGACTGCAGGCAGTCAAGAAGTGATTACACTAAAACCATTTTCTGCTAATGAAATTCATATTGAATCATTTATTCAGATTAAGACAGAGTGGAATACTCTTTTTGAGCGTCTCGCAGATGCAAATGTGTTTGGATGGATTTTTGAGAAAGATAAAAAGTATTTAATTTCACGAAGTACTAATTGGTATTCATATAGAGATTTTTCAAAACATGCAGATCAAGTTAACGTCATTTACTATCTAGCGAATACATCGAAAAAGTTACTATATATCGGAAAGGCTGAAATTTTAGGCAATAGAGTAAAGCCAGGGAGAGATCATCAGGGTATGTCTGGTGATTGGGATAAATTTCGTTATGATATTGTAAAACCCGAATTTAGTAATTTACTTGAGCGTATCGAAGATCACACCATTCGATCGTTTGCTTCAATTCTTAAAAACAATAAATCATTTTCAAGTCTTGAGTTAAGCTCATATAAACTCGTTAATAAAAATTGGAAAAAACTTTAAAAAAACTATGTCCGACTACTACAACCCCACTCGAGGGAAAGACTGGAACTACGGAGGAAAAAACTGGAAACTGAGTCGATCAAAGATCGACCTGTTTCTCGAGTGCCCTCGCTGCTTCTACCTTGATAACAAGCTCGGGGTGAAGCGCGTCCCCGGATTCCCATTCTCGATCAATAGTGCAGTTGATTATCTCCTGAAGCAGGAATTCGACGCGCATCGGGTACGGGGCGAGCAGCATCCGCTCCAGAAGGAGTATGGGATTGATGCCATGCCCGTGGCGCACGATGAGCTCGATGAGTGGAGATACAATTTTGGCGGGGTGAAATGTGTGCATCCGCCGACTGAGCTCGTGGTATCAGGAGCGATTGATGATCTCTGGATTAATAGTCAGGGTGAGTATATCGTGGTTGATTACAAGGCGACCGCAAAAGACGAGGCAGTGACCGAGCTAGACAAGGAGTGGCAGGATGGCTACAAGCGCCAGATGGAGGTGTACCAGTGGCTACTCCGACAGAATGGGTTGCCGGTTTCTCACACCGGATATTTCGTCTACTGTACCGGGAAGATGGACCGGACTGCGTTTGACAAGCGCATTGAATTCGACGTGAATCTGATTCCCTATACCGGGGACGATTCCTGGGTCGAGGGCACACTTGCTGAGATCAAGGAGTGTCTTGAGAATGATACGATTCCAGAAACTGGGGAGAATTGTGATTGGTGTCGGTATGTCGAGGCGAGGAATAATCTTACGCTGTAGTGCTATGGCAAAAATATACGGAGGTAAGAACGGAGGTGGAGGTTATCTGAGAAGTTTAATTTTTAGGAATAAATTAATATCGATTGGCGCGCTTGCTGTGCTCGTAGCTGTCGTTTTCATTTTTAGTAACTATTCAAAAATTTTAACAGGCTGGGCATGGCTTATTGGTTTGCTTGGTTTTATTTTTTTAATTCAATTTTTATCTGCATTGGTTGATGCTACTGAGTTTGGATTTTCTCGTGCGGAGAATGGATTAGGGGGTGAAAAGATAATATTAAGGGAGTTATCGAGACTTTCCGATGAATACGTTATATTTCATGGGTTACAATTTAGAGAGAATTGTGATGTAGATTTTATTGTGATTGGTCCTACGGGTATATATGCGATTGATGCGAAGAGTCACAAAGGACGTATTGGGTATGATGGCGAGCAGCTTACCAGAGATGGGCATAGGCTTGAGAAAAACATTCTATCTCAGATTATGAGCGAGGCTATGGATGTACATGCGTTTTTATTGTCCGAGCTCGAGAAAGACTATTTTGTAAAACCGATTATTGTGTTCAGTTCTCCGTGGGCGCGGGTACGTTTTGGGAATACTGATGTGAAAAATGTGCGTGTGATTGGAAAAAAATGGTTGAGAAAAACAATAATTGAGAACGAAACAGAAAAACTGTCACGAGAGGTGGTGCAAAAGATAGTAGAGGTTTTGAGAAAAAAGGAACAAGATGCGCAAGTTGAACGATAATTTTTTATACCTATGATTTTCAAAGAAATCACTGCATAATACAGGTTGGTTTTTGCTTTACTCCCGTTCATGCTATACTTCTTGCACATTTTT
>CAZNAO010000040.1:0-5663 GCA_964571295.1 uncultured Gammaproteobacteria bacterium
ATTCCATGCCTACACTCGATAGGTTGGCACCGTGGTTCCGCGATCGAGTATAGCGGATACGATGGTTGTAGGTTTTACGCTACAACAGGAGCAAAGCTCGAGCTGAAAGCTTTCGCTACAGCACTCTTAGCTCGCTCAAACAAGTTTGCACTTGTAAGGTTGCCTGTGGTTGACGAGGTCAGACTCCCCGACATGCATATACAAGATAACGGAGTCCATCTATCGAACCCTGTCATCCCCATAAATTGTAAAGTTCAAAATTGTCCTTTGATCATTCGTCCAATTTCTCGTTTGTTTTCGCGATCCTTAATCGTACGGCGCTTGTCGTGCAATTTCTTGCCACGAGCGATACCGATTTCGAGTTTGATCAGTCGACCCTTAGTATAGAGGGATAAGGGGATAATTGTCAAGCCGTCTTCCTCGATTTTTCCGCGTAAATAAGAGATTTCTTTCTCATGAAGGAGGAGAATGCGGGTTCGGTCGGGTATATAGGAGGTACTCGGGGCATAGCGATAGGATGCGACATGCATATTGATGACCGTGGCGGCAGTACCATGAAGGGTTACAAAGCTACCTTCGAGTTTGGCTCCGCCGTTTCTGATCGATTTTACCTCGTTGCCTTGCAATAACAAACCGGCCTCAAGGGTTTCAAGGATGTCATAATCAAATCGCGCTTTTTTATTGACTGCAAGTGTTGCCATATGGGCTGTAAGTATAGCGAATAATGCGTATTTTGCAAGATTAACACAAACTGTGTATACTTGAGCTGCATTTCGTAATCATCTACCCTGCTATGGAAGAATCACCAACGCCACAATCGAAAAAAAAGCTAGGAGTAATCCTGCTGTGTATTGGTGGAGTAGTTCTGCTTGGAGCCTATATATGGATTGATCGCACCAGAGGGGATACTCCATCACAAGGGCAGATCCCATATACCCCTCCGAGTGAATTGAATGTCTCTTCAACGATCGAAACCTATAGTGAAGAGGAGTTACAAGCGAGATTTACGGAATCGCTTGAGACGCTCGAGCGAGAGGTGGAGGGTCGACAGGGTGATTCGGCTGAACTGATTGCATATGTTGAAGAACGGATGCTTACCATACGTTTCCCGGGAAGTAAGCGAGAGCCATATATGGCTGCATTTCTTGCGATTGAAAAAATGAAAGAGCAGCCATTGTCTTCATTTGAAGAAACAAAAGCGGAGATCATCCGAAATCTTTCTACACTCAAATAGTTTTCCAGGTTGAGTTTAGGGGGCCGTGTCTTGTCTTATCTTATGAATCAATCATTTACCATAAAAATACTTTCATGGCTGCTGCCATTTTTTGTATTGCTTGGAATTGTACTATTTCCGACACAGCCTTTGATAATAGGGTCACTATTCTCGATATGGATTGCATATATGGCATATGTGAGTATTCGAGGAAAAAATGGAATCTATGAGGAAGTAACACAGGTATTGACCATGTTTTCATTGGCATGGTTGCTTTTATTGGTGGAGTCAGTGATGTTGCGCTGGTTTTTTGTGGCAGCTGCCATACCTGTATTTTTTTTCTTAGTTTGGATGAATTCAGAACGAACCGGACGGCTTGTGCATATTCAGGAGAAACCCCTCCGTCGGATGCGTATGATGATTCATGTATTCAATATGTACACTTGGTGTATTACACTCTTTGCAATAGATGTATTTTTTCCTTCGATTCCGTTCCCTGTTCTGATCGCAGGAGCTAGTGTGGTTGGTATGCTGACATCATTTTTGATTTGGAGATTGTATTTCAAATCGTCCATTAAACGAATGATAATCCCGCTCGGAGTGATCGGAATGGTGATCGCTCAGTTGGTGTGGGCGCTCCGACTTTTGCCATTTGGGTATTTGGCCCAAGGGTTTCTTCTGGTGTGGGCATGGTACGTGGTACAACTTTTTATCAGATTTCACCTGACTCCACGGGGAATTATCTGGAAAGACCAGGTTGGGTTTATTGTAGGAAATTTGATCCTACTGGTCGGTGTATTATTTTTTATCCGTTGGATTTAGTAAAGTATCAGAGCCAAGAGTAAGAAAGTTCATAGAGAAATACAAAATCGTATTTTCCTCTGAGCTATTGGCTCTTGGCTCTGAACTATCTTTTTACTTTATATTTTTTACTCATATGTCCCGTCCCCCACATCTGCCTGATTCACATCTTGATCAAAGTGATCATAAGGTTCGTTCACGAAATATGTATACATTGTTTGCCATGATTGCGTTTGCGCTTGCGGCAGGTGCAGTGGGCGCGCTCATGGTATTTGCCTGGATCGTGCCGGGCGGATATATGAACGAAGGTCAATGGGTTCCGCGAGGACAAAATCCTGGAATAGTGACACCATTTGCCGAACCGGAAACATCACTGGTTCGAAAAGTAAAGAACAGTACGGTTTCGGTGTTTCTTGATACCGAGATATTGTCAAGCGGGTATTACGGACGAGAAGCGTGGGTGGGGGACGGTATTATGTTGTCATCAAATGGGTGGGGTGTCGTACATGCTCCAGCGCTTACGAAGACTGCTCTCCCGAAGCTTCGTATGCGTGACACGCAAGGAACCTGGTATACTCCGGCATCGGTGATTGTCGACTCAGAGTACAGTCTTATTTATTTCAAATTGACCGGCAACGAATTTTATGTCGCCTCATTTCCTGATTGGAGGATTTTGGATTCGGGTATGTCGGTCTGGGTATATGAACAAGGAAGTTGGAAACATCAGACATTGGGAACGTTGTCATATGTAGAAGATTCCGTCATCTTTCGCGCAGAAAGTGAACGTCAGCGGTTTAAGTTGTCGCCGGAAGGATTATCTGACGCGGGTATTGTGATCAGTGACACGGGGAGTGTGCTTGGATTTATTGATCGTGAAGGGCGACTGCAGGACGCGTGGATGATTGAGTATTCCATTCCGCGATTACTTGAGTCAGGAGTACTTGAAAAAAAAGGTATCGATTGGTCAGGGTCAATGGTCGAGACGATTGAAGAGGGGAAAAGAGTGTTTGGTTTTCTCGTTGATATGCCAGGGAGTTCAAGCGACGAAGGATTAAAACGCGGAGATATCATACGACTGATCAATGGGAATCCGATTGCAGAACATACGTTGTACCGCGCGGTCCGGGCACCGCAATTGACGGTACAGATATGGAGGGGAGGGCAGATCTATGATATACTGATACATAAGTCAGAAAGTCTATAAAGTCATAAAGATAAAAGTTGAAGCGTATATGACTTTCGCCTAATTTTATAACTATGGACATACTTACACATACTCCCGGACGCAGACTCGCGCGTTCAAAAAATTTACTTATCACGGTTGGTATTATTTCTGGCTTACTTGCGGGTGGAGCAACACTGTTGTTTCCGCTTCAGTATCGTGCGGATGCGCAGGTATATATTTTGTCGCAAGCACGGTTCGGGGTCGATCCGTATACCGTTGCAAAATCAGGAGAGCGTATTGCGGAAAATTTGGCCCAGGTGATGAAGACTGAAGATTTTTATGAAAAAACCAAAGCTGAGACGGGTTATCCGGTCGAGTGGTCTTATTTTGAAAATAAAGAACCAAGGAAGAAGAAGAAATTGTGGGAAAAAACGATCAGCCCTTCGGTGGAATATGGGACGAGTCTTCTTACCGTAAGCGCGTATCATGGGGATCCGTCACAGGCTGTGGCAATTGCAGGAGCTGCCGCAGATACTGCGGTCAAACGTACGACCGAATATGTAGGAGGAGATGTGTCGATCAAGCTGGTAAGTCGGCCTATTGCAACGAGAATTCCGGTCAGACCGAATCCACTGATCAATGCCGCGATCGGAGCGGTTGCGGGATTACTTCTCGCGGCTCTTGCAGTGGTGAAAAAATAAGTTGAATGAATTTCTTTTTACTTTTGACTTTTTATTTTTCAGCGTATGGCTCAACATCAAGACATGCAATTCGATTTCCTTCATCAGTTTATCCAGCACGCGTTGGATGAAGCAGGTTTTGAAAATCTTACCGAACAGACGCGTGCTGAGTATGTACCGCAATTCGCGGCCGAAGCCGAGCGTCGCATCGGACTCGCACTGCTTCCACTCCTGTCCGAGCAGTCGGCACAAGAACTGGGAACCATGCTTGAGCAAGAGGACCTCACGCCCGAGGAAATGAGAAATTTCTGGATGCGTTCAATTCCGAATTTTGAACAGGTGGTACAGCAGACGCTTGCGGATTTTTCAAAAGAATTGAAGGACACGCTCGCGAATATTTCATAACTACAAGTACCATAAGGTATGTCCATGCCAACACCTTCGGAGCTTGAGGAACAAATACAGAAAGAAATTGCAGAGTTGGAGCGCCTCGAAAAGGTACAGGCTCATTTTTTGGCAGAATGGAAGCGTCTTGAGAAGGAACAGGCAGAAACTATCGCATCACTGCGTAACTATATGGAAAAAATCAAAATGCGTGATGTCTTAGAACATATTCATTCCATAAAAGAATAACGTACGTATGCCTTCAAATCCAGAATATAAGGGTAGAGAAATTTCAGATTACAAAAAAGATGCCAAAGTTATCGTAAATATGGGTGGTGAGTGGATTCTTGCTCGCGTGTTATCTCCTGCGACCATGGTGGATAAGAAATTGCAGCTTGAGATCGAATATAAAGATAAGAAGAATAATCTCCGTACTGATACATTACTTATTGATGGAGATCCGCCACGTATTGCCAAAGAGACTGATTTCGTGGACCCTGAAAAAGGTGCTGTACATCTCAGTGATCCGAAACCGGCCGAAGACGGTTCGATCGAATATACAGTTGAGTATGATGGTAAAAAATATACCGGTGTCAGGCAGGAGATGTTGAGCTTGTGGAAAAAAAGCGTTGAGCTTGGTGAGAAATTAGAAAAATTGAAAAACGATCTTGGTGCGGGTGGTGCCCGAAAACATGTGCAATTTATCGAGAAGAATAAAACGGCGGAGAAGATGATCGCGGATATTTTTACCTTGATTCGGGAAGGTAAGCGGATAGACGCGTTTGATAAGGTTGAAATTGAAAAACGTCGAAAAACATTGTCGGAATTGATTGATAAGGCAGACAAAGAACTATCCAAACTTGAGAATGAGATAAGCCTGGTAGATACGGACAAAGACGGGGAAAAAGCAGCAGGAATAAAAAAACTTCTCAAGGATCAGATAGAAGATAGAAAGAAAAAACAACAAGAAAAAAATCTTGAGGAAAAAAGAAAAAAGGAGGAAGAAAAATATGTCAAAAGTAAAAAGGAGTATGATGATTGGATAGCTGCGGGTAGGCCGCCAGCGAAGGGAAAGAACAAGAAAGATCCGAGTGATCCCGGTGTCTTTAATTTTACAGGCACACTTGAACCACTCACCCCTGAACAGGAAGACAATTTAAAAAAGACCGTATATCGGGAATATCTTGAGAATCCTAAGAAAAATGAATTTAAGGATCAGGTATTGAAAGAAGTTGAACGATTGCGAAAGCAGCGTGCAAAGAATGATGAAGTTAGTAGTCAGGATGAATTTGAGAAATCGGGTGAGGTGGTTACGGATTACAAGAAGCCTGAAGATAAAAATGCGTATCTCAATTCAAAATATTTCAATACTACAACCGAATTGTTGGATCAAGTACTTGATAGAATCGAAAATGCTGAT
>CAZNAO010000041.1:0-2362 GCA_964571295.1 uncultured Gammaproteobacteria bacterium
TGGGATTGAAGCTTGACAGTGTCGAACTTACCGATCTTGGACGAGCACGCAAAGTAGTCGCAACCAAAGAGACTACGACGATCGTCGAAGGAAAAGGCGATCAGACTTCGATCGGCGACCGAGTAGCCCAGATCAAGAAATTGATTGAGCAGACTGATTCTGACTTTGATCGAGAGAAATTACAGGAACGCCTCGCGAAACTTGCGGGGGGAGTAGCCGTCATCCGGGTAGGTGCTGCCACTGAGACTGAAATGAAAGAAGTGAAACATCGTGTCGAGGATGCGGTCGGCGCAACTAAAGCTGCGATTGAAGAAGGAGTGGTACCTGGTGGCGGGGTTGCGCTTATCCGCGCCATGAAAGCACTCGATACGATCAACTTGGAACCAGAAGAAATGGTGGCTGTAGGAATCCTTCGCCGAGCTCTCGAAGAACCGCTTCGCATCATTGCGCATAATGCAGGATTTGAAGGTGCTGTAGTCGTTGACGAGGTGAAGAAACATACCGGCGGATATGGATTCAATGCCGTAACCGGTGGGTATGAAGATATGGTCGCTGCGGGAGTCATCGACCCAACCAAAGTTACCCGAAGTGCACTCCAGAACGCAGTGTCTGCGGCTGGCATGCTTCTCACGACCGAGGCTGTCGTTACTGACTTGCCAAAGAAAGAAGAACCTCCGATGCCTGGTATGGGAGGAATGGGCGGCGGAATGGGAATGATGTAATTCTATAATAAAAGAAAAAACTCTCCGTGAAAGCGGGGGGTTTTTCGTATCTTGAATTTAGCTTCAATTTTCGCTACACTGAGAGTGCTATGGCTACGATTACGAATACAATTGAACGACTGGAAACACTTGATACCAAGATTACTGAAACATGGAAACTGCTTCGGATTGATGAATTGAAAGAACAGGTGCTCCATCTTGAAGAGCATATGCAGGATCCCGGCTTTTGGACTGACCCCGAGAAAGCTGGGGAAGTGTCCAAGAGACGTGAAAGCCTTGTTTCTGAAATTGCGACATGGGAAATCCTTCGGAATGAAGTACAGGAGCTTCTTTCTTTTTCGAAAGATTTGTTTGCGTCTCCGGACGAATCACTTGAGACAGAGCTCGAAGAAAAGACCGCACAGCTTGAGAAGAAGTTTGAGAAGCTTGAATTTCTCGTCTTGATGGATGGTAAACATGACAAGCTCGGGGCGATTGTATCGATTCATGCGGGAAGCGGTGGGACTGAAGCACAGGATTGGGCGTCCATGCTGCTTCGCATGCTCTTCAGATATTGTGAAAAAAAAGGATGGGACACGCAGATGATCGATGAAACGGTGGGGAGTGAAGCCGGAATCAAATCCGCTCTGTTCCGGGTCGAGGGGCGCTATGCGTACGGACATCTGAAAGCAGAACACGGGACGCATCGGCTGGTGCGTATTTCTCCGTTTGATGCAGAGCAGATGCGTCATACGTCTTTCGCCGGAATTGAAGTCATTCCCGAAGTCGATACTGCATCTGAAGTTTCGATTGATCCGAAAGACCTTCGAATTGACACCTTCATGTCCGGAGGAAAAGGTGGACAGAGTGTTAATACCACGTATTCAGCGGTACGTATCGTACATCTTCCGACGGGTATTACCGTGCAATGTCAGAATGAGCGATCTCAATTGCAGAATAAAGAAACCGCGATGAAAGTTTTGCTTTCAAAATTGATCAAGCTTCAGGAAGAAAAAGAAGAAGAAGAGCGATTGAAATTGCGCGGAGAGTATAAAAGTGCGGAGTGGGGAAATCAGATTTGCTCATACGTGCTCCAACCGTATACAATGGTAAAAGACGTACGTACGAGATATGAAACTCCGGATACTGATGCGATTCTTGACGGGGAGCTGGATCAGTTTGTGGAAGCGTATTTGAGATTTTTGAAAAAAGGCTGATAAAGCTCATAAGGCTTGGTAGGCTTATACAAGTCCTACGTCTGTGCCTTTCTAAGCTTCCTAAGCCACATAAGCTCACTAAGCTTAATTTCATGAAACTTTCTTGGAGCCACACCTTATTTCTTCGTATCAATGCCATGGTCGGGAAACATCCTCGACGCGACAAGATCATGATTTTTGGTGCACGGACGATGGTATTCGTCATGTTTGGGGTCGCGATTCTTTTTGGTCTCTACCGATGGAGGGTCGGGGATGCTGTCTGGATTACCCACTATATCGAGTTTTTACTGGTTGCCTTCATCGCATCAGAACTCATCAGTTATCTGTTTGCGATTATTTTCAAACATCCGCGTCCGCGGATCGAATTTCCCGAGAGTACCCAATTAGTCCATACGGTCGGGAGCTGGAAATCGTTTCCATCTGATCATGCGATCGGTTCGTTTT
>CAZNAO010000041.1:2462-5438 GCA_964571295.1 uncultured Gammaproteobacteria bacterium
CATACGGTCGGGAGCTGGAAATCGTTTCCATCTGATCATGCGATCGGTTCGTTTTCGATTGCTGGGGTCTTGTGGTATCTCCCTCATACCCCGATCGCACTGCTCATACTGCTCTATCTTTCTGCATGTTTTGTTTCGTTTTCACGGGTCTATGTCGGCGTACATTATCCACGGGACATTGTCGGTGGATTTGTGGTCGCGCATACGGTTCTCCTGTTCTTGCCATTGCTGTATTATCATATTATTGAACCGATTTTGTTCTTGTGGTAAGGTACGTATCTATGCATTTTCTTATTTTTGCCGGCGGCGCAGGGACCCGGCTCTGGCCTATCAGCCGATCAAAATCCCCGAAACAATTTGAGAAGTTGAAAGACTCAAAATCCACGCTCCAGATGGCGATCGAGCGTATCGCGCCGTTTGGGCTTGATCAGGTATATATTTCGACCGGTGATCACTATATCGATCTCGTTGCGGCACAGGTCCCGGAGCTTCCTCGTGATCATATTCTCGGCGAACCCGCGCGTCGTGATCTTGCGGCTGCGGTATTACTGGCACTTCTTCGACTCAAGAAGGATGGTGTTACCGGAACGGTGGCATTATTGTGGGCAGATCATTTTATGGATCGACCCGAGAATTTCCGGGCAGCGCTCACGCGAGCTGAGGAACTGATTGGAGAGAATCCGAATCGTTTTGTATTTCTTGCCGAGGAACCTCGATTTGCCAATCATAATCTGGGATGGATCAAACTCGGAAATGCGGTCGGGGACGGTACTTATTTTTTCGAAGGGTGGAAATATCGGCCTGAATTTGCACTGTGTGAAAAAATGTTTGCCTCAGGTGTCTGGAAATGGAATCCCGGATATTTTGTCGTTGATCTCGATTTTGTACTTCGCCTCTACGAGCAGCACCAGCCTGAATTGTATGAACACGTGTTGAGAATGGTTGCAGGGGACATCGATCTTGCGACTGAATATGCCACACTTCCTGCGCTCTCATTTGATACCGCAATTATTGAAAAAGTGGCGCCGAGTGAAGCGGTTGTGTTGCCTGTGAGTCTTGGTTGGAGCGATCCGGGTACTCTCTATGCGCTCAAAGAAGCACTTCACACAGCACCCGAGCACAATGTATTGGTTGGCAATACCTATGAGCTTGATACCACTGATTCGCTTATCTTCAATGAAGAGCCACACAAGCTCGTGTCAGTCATCGGGCTTGAAGGTATGGTGGTTGTGAATACCAAGGATGCCTTGCTCGTCTGTCACAAGGACCGGGTGCCGGATATCAAGACCCTGCTTGCCAAACTGTCGGAAGACGGTAAAGAATCATATTTATGAAATTGATCAGACGATTGTTGCTTGTTTTCGTTGTATTGGTCATTGCTGGGTTTATTTTGCTCTATCGGAATATTTTTATCGTGAAATCAGAGCGCACCGAGCCTCTCTCATTTACGATCGCGGCAGGGGAGAGTATCGCCTCAGTCGCGTCACGGCTCGAGACCGAGGGAATGGTGGCAGACGGGGAATTGCTCCGGCGTTATATCGGCTGGAAAAAACTTGACCGTGGAATTGCGCATGGTACGGTCGAATTTACCAAGCCTCTCACGATTGCACAGGTCGCTGAATTGCTGTCTTCGAATAAGAGTGCGTCTGAGCGCACGATCACGATCATTCCCGGTTCGACGATCCGAGATATTGCTGCACAATTCGAGAAAGAGGAAATTGCGACTGAAGACGAAGCGTATACATTGCTCGGCAAACCCGCGGCTTATCAGAAGCCTGAGTACGTCGTTGATTCAGGAGCATTTCTGTTCCAAGGCAAGCCTGAAAACGTAAGTCTCGAAGGATATTTCGCACCGGAAACATTCCGCGTGCTTGCGAGTTCAACTCTTTCCGACATCGTCACGACGTTTATCCGTCATCGCACAGAACAGATCGAAGCACTCCGACCCCAGATCGAAGCGAGTGGGAGAAGCGTGTATGAGATTCTTACCATCGCAAGCATGCTCGAGAAAGAAGTCCGCGGCAAAGAAGCAAAGCAGAAAGCTGCGGATCTCTTCTGGCGACGACTTGACGAGGGCTGGGCACTCCAGGCTGATTCCACTGTCCACTATATTGTCGGAACTGACAACAGTGTATTCACCTCTGCACAAGATCGCGATACTGATTCTCTCTGGAATACGTACAAATACCCCGGGCTTCCTGCCGGTCCCATTTCGAATCCAAGCCTTGAGTCGATCGAAGCCGCACTTACCCCGATCACGAATGACTATTGGTTTTTCTTGACTACACTTGATACCGGAGAAGCGATTTTTTCCCGGACCAATGCAGAGCATACTATGAATGTACAGAAGTATTTGCGGTAGAAGCACATGAGGCTTGGGAGGCTTGAAATGCCTGGAAAGGCCTAAAATGCTTAGTAAGCTTATAAGGCTTATACAATTAATTAAGGAGGAGGGTATGCATGATTATCGTAAATTGATAGTCTGGCAAAAGGGAATGGAGTTTGTAAAGTTAATTTATCGCTTAACTCGTCTTTTCCCAAAAGAAGAAATATATGGATTGACTTCTCAAATCCGCAGAGCCACTGTTTCTGTTGTTGGAAATATTGTTGAAGGAAGAGGTAAACCTACCGATAAAGACTTTTTGAGATTCCTCTATATTGCTCGTGGCTCTATCAATGAGGTTGAGTGTTATATTGAATTATCGAAAGAGTTAGGGTTTATTAATTTAGAACAATACGAATGTATCTATAAGAAATGTAGAGAAGTCGGTTTTCTCCTATACAAACTTATCAAAAGCCTCGAATAAAAATCTATAAGCCTTCCAAGCCTTATAAGCATCATAAGCTATCTATGGACGCATTAACCTTTCACAAACAATATAAAGGTAAAATTGAAATAATATCGCGAGTTCCCGTAACCACCCGCGAAGAACTGAGCCTCGCCTACACCCCTGGTGTCGCTGAACCATGCAGAGA
>CAZNAO010000042.1:0-2331 GCA_964571295.1 uncultured Gammaproteobacteria bacterium
CTCGCAAGGATGTTCGGTTATGCAACCGGGCTCCGCTCCATGACTCAGGGGCGTGCAACGTATGCGATGGAATTCGCGAAATACGCGGAATGTCCGAAGAACGTTGAAGCACTTGTTGCAAGTGGAAAGTTGAAATAAGAGATTGAAATAAAAACACCCGGATATTCACCCGGGTGTTTTTGTGTCATGTAATATTTTTTATTATCTCATCCCATGAGAAAACTCGAGTAATATTCGTAGGCAGTTCAGGATGTTGATTCCATGGTCGATCAAGTAACAAAATTTTTCTTTCAGAGCTTGCGCATTGGAATGCGTTTTCTATCGAATCATCAATAAGTAAATGTATACTATTTCGTTCGCAAATTTCCCGTTTGGTGAGCTGTGGTCCGGTTTTTGAAAATTTATTTGCGATATGAATTTCAGAGAATGTATTCGGGAAATGTCTTTCAATCCAGTCGATGGTTTTGGTTCTCAATATTTCGGGTCGTGCGGTGATGACCGAGAGTTCATGATTTTTTTTGAGCACCTCAATTGCCTCGGGAGCCCCTTCAACAGTTCCAATCTGGTGGAAGTCAGAGGAGTCATAAAATTGGAATACTTTATCGATTGCTTCTTCGGGTGTTCCTCCCCACGTTTCCCACAAATTGAATGAGGTGAAATCATCGCGCACAAAATTAGTCCCGTATGTCGTATTGTGGTAGTTCACTAGTGGAAACATGAAATTTGCCAATACATCATCAATATCAACCCCGATTTTCATAGTGCATATCATTACTTCCAGCCGTATTCGCTGTAGAACGTATTTTGTTGGATATGTTTAATTGCTGCCGTAATATACGAGATGGTGTTTGATGGCAAGTCGTCCATCGGAAACCATGAGAAATCATCGCATTTTTCAGGTTCGTTATTTTCCAGTGTTCCTTCCCATGTTTCGGCAAGGAAATATGCATCCACTCGTTCCTCGGCGTTAACATGTGATTTGCGATGCATTATATGAACCAATCTCACGTCTTTGGATGCGAGCGTGATTCCTGCCTCTTCCTCGGCTTCTCGGATGATTGCCTCAGTGAAGGTCTCACCCTGATCCACGTGTCCCGCAATCATACTATAGTTTCCATCCTCAAATCCCGTGTTAAATCGTCGAATCAATAGGATTTTGTTTTCTTGTTTCAGAATGAGATAGGACGCAGGGATAATAGTGTGACGTGGTTGTTTTGGCATAGTGTTATTCCAATGGTGTAATCATACCTGTTTAGGGTTTGTTTGTACATTTATTGACTTGTGTCTGGTAATCATATACAACTAGTACCAACCGTTGCCACAAGGAGGTGTCTATGCAGCGGGTGATTGGCGAGTATTCGCTCGACGATCTCTTTGGGATCGAGTTTACGGGTGCGAGAGTGCTCCAGCATTTCTCGAATGGTTTCGAACGGCAGGGTACGGTGAAGCACGCGGAAGTGACGGCAACCGCTTTCATCATGTACGTGGAGTTTGGGTCGGGGTCGACCGAAAGAGTCGAGTTGCCCCAGGTGGGCAATGACTCATGGTTTGCTCAGATTCAGGATTCGGAATATATCATCGTGGAGCATGTGCGATACGCGCTCAATCCGCTCACTCGAGCGCGCATGAAGCTCTCTGGTCCACAGGTGATCCGCTATGAGTTCTTTCTCAAGGTTTAGTGTGGGTCCACGCTTGCTCAGTGCCGTATGAGTGAGCGTGGATGTGTCTTTGTATGCCTCTGTCGAGAGGTTTTTTATTTTTTTCTATCTTCGCGGGCACCCATGATAGCGGCGAAGATTATAAGAACGAGGATGAGTACGATTCCGATAAGGACCATATGATTGCGTTTTCTATTAAAAGTTGAAAATCAAATTTTATTTATTTTGATGAATCCGTGGAGAATGGTCTGAAAAGAAAATTAATTTTATTTCATATAACGTTTGCGCATAGACAATGTTTCAATATTGTTTATGTGCTGTTAAATGATTGAATCAAGAATATCCCTGTTTTGAAGTCAAAAATATAAAAAAATAAAAGATTCCTATGGCTAAAATATTAAAGAAGAAGATGAGCTTAAAAAGTTTTTCTTTTTTGGAATTTTTAAGTAACTTTTGAAGGGTGAAGTACGATAACACACTAACGGCAAAGCCTGCAAGTATGATGCCTAAATGTAAATACCAAAGATAGAAAATCCATCCCAGAGATATAACATTTGGGCCGTATCGAATAAGGTCTGCAACCTGTGCTCCTAATAGTGCAGCGAATGTCGAAGAAAATAGTAGTAGTGAGTATTTTTTAATTGTAGATATTTTTGATTCTTTCATATAACGT
>CAZNAO010000042.1:2431-5363 GCA_964571295.1 uncultured Gammaproteobacteria bacterium
AACTACTGATATCCGAACATCTTCGTATTTTCGCTCAAATAGAGTATACTTTACTTATTATTGTGTAATCAAGGAGGGGGTATGAGTACACCACATTATCGACCGAGTCGAGATCCGATGGTTTTATTTGTAGAGGAAATGAAACTTCGGAATTTGAGTGTAAAAACAAGAAAGTCGTATTATGGATATGTAGACGCTTGTTTGCGTTTTTTGGGTGGAAAATCTCCGCGGGAGGTGGTAGCGGATGAGGTGCGCAGGTATCTTTCCTACCTTGCAGATAATGGTAAGAGTGCGTCTACATTGAATACGGCATACTCTGCGTTGCAATTTTATTTTGAAAAGATTTTGAGGAGAAAATTTTTTATTACGATTCTTCGTGCAAAAAAAGAAAAACGTCTTCCCGCGGTACTTTCGGTAGAAGAAGTTCGTCGATTGATTGAGGTGATTCAGAATAACAAGCATCGGACGATAGTCCAGCTACTTTATGGTTCCGGACTTCGAGTGGGGGAGGTGGTGCGTATACGGATGCGTGATATTGATTGTGATCGGATGCAGCTCCATGTGGTCCAGGCCAAGGGAGCGAAGGATCGGTATACCATACTTCCACATACTCTGGAACATGTCTTGCGAGCACAAGCGCGGATGAAGAAATCGGATGATTGGTTGTTTACCAATGGTCGAGGGGGTCATCTGACAATTGAAAGTGTGCAAAAAGTGGTAGCGCGTGCTGCAGAGTTTGCGGGGATTACCAAGCAGGTTTCACCCCATACCTTGAGACATAGTTTTGCTACGCATCTGCTCGAGAATGGTACGGATATTCGGTATGTTCAGGAATTATTGGGACACGCGAAGATAGAGACGACACAGATATACACGCATGTAACACGGAAGCATATGATGAATATTTTGAGTCCGCTTGATGCTTGATTTTTAGTAAAAAATAGGGTAGGATTTGTGTAATTCTAAGATTCCCGTCCCCGATCAGGTCGAGGACAAGCTTTCACGGGAATGACGTAGGAATAAAAATACGTATGATTAAGTTTTCAGTACTTACCCTGTTTCCAAACATTATTTCGTCATATTGTGATGAAACTATTCTTGGTCGTGCGCAGAAAAATAAATTGATTGACGTGCGTGCAATTTACATTCGTGATTTTACCCATGATAAACATAAGACCGTTGACGATACGCCATATGGCGGAGGAGCGGGCATGCTCATGAAACCTGAACCTATTTATGAAGCGTTGGTCTCAATTGACGGACTTCCATTCAAGAAGGCTCCAGGCATGACCAAATTGAAACGTCTCGCGACTGGAACAGTTTCAAAAAAGAAGAGAACGGTATTGCTTTCACCACGTGGACGACAATTCGATCAATCAGTTGCAGAATCATGGTCCCAGCTTGATGAATTGGTATTAATTTGCGGAAGATACGAAGGAGTGGATCAGCGCGTGGTAGATCATATGATTGATGAGGAAATTTCGGTAGGCCCCTATGTGCTTGCGGGTGGGGAATTGGGAGCCCTTACTATCATCGAAGCGGTATCGCGGTTGATCCCAGGAGTTCTTGGAAATGCTGAATCTCTGACTGATGAAACATTTAATGCAGTCGGAAAGTCGAAAGTCGAAAGTCGAAATCAAGATATTGAAGTTGAGTATCCGCAGTACACCAAGCCCGTGGATTTTAAGGGTTGGAAAGTGCCTGATGTGCTCCTCAGTGGGGATCATAAAAAGATTGTTGAATGGAGAAGAAAGCAAAGTAAATAAAGAGTTGGCTGAGTTCACTAAGTTAGCTAAGTTGAAATACAAAGAAAAATATGATTAAATCCTTTGGCAGCTCGAGCACAAAGGAGGTGCTGCATGGATTGGTTTCTTGGAATGCTGTTCTCTGTCCTTGGACAGATCATGGATTTTCTCGGGAGTTTGTTTCCTGAGGATGTCGAACAGGTGGTGTATCGGGGCCATCACTGCGCGTACAACCACTGAGTCCTCAGCTCAATCCATTCGACCCGGTCAGGCCGGGTCGTCTGTTTTTCATCAAAAAAGAGCTTAAAATCACCCTCTTTATCTCTATCTTTTAACTTTTTACTTTTGCCTTTTTACCTTGGTTTAGTTGTCCACAGCTCTGTGAATAGGTATGTACTTGACAGCTTATAGAGATTCTTATATTATATGCGAGCACTTACGATATTTATAACCTAACCTTTTCTCAAGTCTAAAGAGCCTTAACTAGGCGAGCTTGTCAAGCGACCGAGATACTAAGAAAAGAGCGACTATACTTGCTTTTGGATAATTTCATTATTCAAAGGCAACAGAGTTTCTCTTTTTTCTTTTACCAAAGAAAAAAGGCGTGTTCATTACAACTGAAGATGTGAAACAACAATACAGCAAAAAATGATTAATACGGTGTTGTAACCCTACGGGGCACTGCAACAAGTTCACGTTATACACGTGGCAAAAACCGATTGATCGTCTATTTTCTTAGAGCTAACTCGTATGTTTAATCTAACATATGAGAATCACTTGCTATTGAGTAGCAATTGATTACAATCAAACATTATTTTCTCTTCGGAGAAAATCTCAATCTTATTGAGAGTTTGATCCTGGCTCAGGATGAACGCTGGCGGCGTGCCTAAGGCATGCAAGTCGTGGGACAGGTTTTTTTGTAGCAATACCGAGAAACACTGACCGGCAAACGGGAGAGTAACACATTGATAACTTACCTTCGAGACGGGGATAGCTCGGCGAAAGCCGGATTAATACCCGATAGACATGGGGGGGCGTGAGGCCATTCCCATGTAAAACTTCGGTGCTCGAAGAGAGGTCTATGTCTGATTAGTTAGTTGGTGGGGTAACGGCCTACCAAGACGATGATCAGTACCGGGCGTGAGAGCGTGACCCGGCTCACTGGGACTGAGACACTGCCCAGACAC
>CAZNAO010000043.1:0-4732 GCA_964571295.1 uncultured Gammaproteobacteria bacterium
GTGGTAAAAAAAGCGAGAAGCCGACCGTGCTTGTGGGTAAGGGAATTACGTTTGACTCGGGTGGGCTTTCGATCAAGCCGGGAAATTGGATGACGGAAATGAAATTCGACATGCTTGGTGCTGCAGCGGTATTGGGTGCGATTAAAGTTGCGGCAGATTTGAAACTAAAGAAAAATATCGTGGCTCTGGTACCGACTGCAGAAAATATGCCGAGTGGTTCAGCATTCCGTCCAGATGACGTGTTAACTGCGATGAACGGGAAGACTGTCGAGATCGTAAATACCGATGCCGAAGGGCGTCTCATTCTCGCGGATGCACTCTGCTATGCAAAACAATATGATCCTCTCGAGGTGATAGACTTGGCAACCTTGACCGGTGCATGCATGGGTGCGCTCGGGACCGAGCGATCAGGCATCTTTACAACCGATGAGAGGGTGTGTAGAGACTTAATCACATCGGGAGAAGCGTCCGGTGAGCAACTCTGGAGATTACCGCTTGGTGAGGAATATACGGACGCAAACAAGAGTGAGATTGCGGATATCAAAAATATGAGTGGCGTCGGCAGCCCTGGATTCGGCGGAGCGTCGACTGCAGCTGCATTCCTGCAATTCTTTACCGACTACACCTGGGCGCATATCGACCTTGCAAGTGCCATCTTCATGTCAAAATCAAAACCATATCTACACCCGGGCGCCAATGGATTCGGTGTCGAAACGCTTGTTGCATATTTGTCGAGAAAAGATTAAAAGACTGGTCGATCGCCCCGACAGCTATCGTCACTAACACATATGATCGCATATCTCATCGGAACTATCGTCAGTGTGACCAAACACAGCATAATCTTATCTACTCAATCAGGAGTGGGCTACGAAGTCATGCTTCCGACACGCAAACTTATGGAACTGAATTCCGGTATCCCGATTTCCTTGTTTACGTATCAAAAAATCAGCGAACAAAATCACGAATTATTCGGATTTGGTTCCCTCGAAGAACGTGAATTTTTCATGTTACTCATGACCGTGTCCGGTATCGGGCCAAAAAGTGCCATGAATATCCTATCGCTCGGTTCAATGGATGAAATCAGGAGTGCTATTGCACGGGGAGATGTACAATATCTGACTGCAATTCAGGGTATGGGTAAAAAGACGGCGGAACGATTGGTAGTGGAGTTGAAAAATAAGATCGGTATAGTAGCAAAAGCTTCAAAAAGCGCAAATGTTCCGGAAGGAGTATTGGAAGATGTGGTTGAGGGACTGGTGGCAATGGGGTATACTAGGGACGAATCAAGAAGAATGATTGAAAATGTTGATGTAACAGGGAAAAATGCAGCAGAAATATTGAAACAAGTCCTATCGAATAAAAGTACATAATTTTTTACTAGTATCTAGTATGAGTGTTGCCACCCATGAGATTTCCGGAAGAAGCCCCGAGAGAAAACGTGTGCCTAGAATTCCAAATAGGGAAGAAGTGAATACGCTCGTCCGTGAGATTATGGCCTTGCAAAATGCAGGCGAGGAAATTCCGGGCGACCTCCAAGAGAAAGCATTGGAAAAATTACCTGAAGCGTATAATTACTTTACCGCCCTCAAATCTCCGGACATGGGACCGAAAGAATTGAAAGCCATGCGAGAATTGATCGACGATATGCAGGCGGCGAAGAAAGTACGAGAAAGCGACCGTGCACACAAACTCAAATCAATGGATGCAAAAATGCGGCAGGCGGACAGGGAAAAAGCTGCCGGGATCCATCGGAATATCGCGGCGATGTCGAGTGCGATAGACAGAAAGGGTGCTGGGATACACACATTAGGAGACATGGTGTCTGAAATTGATGGGGAAGATGGTGAAGCGATGGAAGCGATAAGTAGCGATGATTGGATTGCAGACCAGATGAATAAGAAAAAAATCGAAGAGGCTCAACCAAAGAATACGCAATTGAATGAACCGAAAAAAGGATTTTTCGGAAGACTCTTTGGAAGAAATTAACGACAAAAACTAAAACCACCCATCGCGGGTGGTTTTTTTGTTTAATATATTTCTTGTTATGTCTCATCCTCATCGTCCTCTTTTCCTGCGGCAAGGAGGGCAAGACTCGCTACTTTGTCACCTTCCTGTTTGAACCGCATGATGCGTACACCTTGTGTAGCGCGCCCAAGCGTTGAAATGCTCTTGATCGGCGTTCTGATCACTTGTCCTTTGACCGAGATAATCATGAGATCCTGGTTTTCCGTATTATTGATGACACGTGCAGTGATGATGTGTCCCGTCTTTGTGGTGACATCCATGGTCTTGATACCGCTGCCGCCACGCCCCTGTACCTTGTATTCGGTAAGCATGGTGCGTTTGCCAAGACCGTTTTCTGAGACGACGAGAAGTTCAAGCACTTTTTTCTTTACGAGATCAGACGACACCACGTCCATGCCGACGACCAGGTCATTCGATCTGAGTTTGATTGCACGGACCCCGCTCGCCGTGCGTCCCATGGCGCGGACTTCCTTTTCTTGGAATCGGATCGCTTGTCCGCCTGAAGTGACGATAATAATGTCATTACTTCCACTTGAGGGGCGCACCCACTCAAGCATATCATCTTCCTTGAGTTTCAAAGCGATGAGACCACTTCTGCGCACGTTTTTGAAATCATCTAGTTTTGTTTTCTTGATGGTTCCCTTATTGGTCAACATGACGAGATATTCATATTTGGTCATGTCATCCATCGAGAGAATCGTCGACATCTTTTCATTTGGTGCGAGCTGGAGGAAATTTACCAATGCCTGACCTTTGGCAGTTCGGCTGCCCTGAGGGATGTCATACGCACGAAGCTGGAATACACGTCCGCGAGTGGTGAAGAAGAGCATGTTGTCGTGCGTATTGGTAGAAATAATCTGATCCACAACATCTTCTTCTTTGGTCGTGAGGCCGATAACTCCTTTCCCCCCGCGAATCTGTTGTTTGAACGTATCCGGAGGAAGGCGCTTGATATAGCCATCCGCGGTCGTGATAATAAGTGTTGGTTCGTTTGGTACGAGATCTTCGATTGAAAATTCTTTGACACCGTGTGCAATAATTTTGGTGCGTCGGTCGTCGGCAAATCGTTCGCGAAGTTCAGTAACTTCGGATTTTACGATGCCAAGGATCTTCTTCTGACTCTTCAGGATTGATTCAAGTTCAGCAATGAGCTTTTTCTTTTCCGCAAGTTCGTCTTCGATCTTCTGTCGCTCAAGGTTGGCAAGCTGCTGCAAGCGCATTTCAAGAATTGCGACGGTTTGTCGTTCGGTAAAGTCGAATTTTTTCATCAAGTTCACTTTCGCTTCTTCCTTATCCTTTGATTTGCGGATAGATGCGATGATAAGATCGATTTTATCAAGCGCCTTTTTCAATCCTTCAAGGATATGTGCGCGGTCGAGTGCTTTTGCAAGATCAAACTCAGTACGGCGACGGATTACTACTTCGCGATGCTTGATATATTCTTCCAGTACTGATTTCAAATTGAGTACACGTGGCTGGATACCATCAACGAGCGCGAGCATGTTCACGTGGAAGGTGGTCTGGAGCTCAGTCATCTTGAAAAGCTGATTCAGAACTTTTTTCGGGTATGAGTCTTTTTTGAGTTCGACGACGATCCGGACACCATCTTTGTTTGATTCATCCCGCAAATCTTTGATGCCGTCGAGTTTTTTCTCTTGTACCAAGGTTGCGATTTTTTCAATCAGCGCCGCTTTGTTCACCTGATAGGGGACTTCACTTACGATAATATTGAATTTGTCCCCTGCAAGTTCCTGGATATCAGTCTTTGCGCGCATCACGATACCGCCTCTGCCGGTAGCATAGGCAGCGAGAATATCGTTTTTACTGTAGATAATACCGCCGGTCGGGAAGTCCGGTCCTTTGATAAATTGGACAAGGTCTTCGATCGATGCGGTCGGATTTTCGATCAGGTGGATAATACCATCGCACAATTCTCCGAGATTGTGCGGCGGAATATTGGTTGCCATGCCGACCGCAATACCCATGCTCCCGTTCAAGAGGAGGTTTGGAAGTTTGCTCGGGAGTACGCGTGGCTCTTTGTGGCTGCCGTCATACGTTGGTGAGAAATCGACCGTGTTTTTTTCAATGTCATATAGCATTTCCTCGGCTAGTGCCTGAAGTTTCACCTCGGTATATCGCATTGCTGCTGCTCCATCTCCGTCCATGGAGCCGAAGTTTCCTTGTCCGTGCACGAGCATTTTTCGCATATTGAAATCCTGCGCCATGCGGACAAGTGAGTCGTAGATCGCCGAGTCTCCATGTGGATGGTATTTTGCCATCACTTCTCCGACCACGTGTGCTGATTTTTTGAATTTGGAAGAATGTTTTAGCCCAATACCCCACATCGCATAGAGAATGCGACGGTGAACCGGCTTGAAGCCGTCGCGCACGTCAGGCAATGCGCGCGAGACGATGACACTCATGGCATAGTCAAGATATGAGGTCTTCATTTCATCGACCAAGTTGATCGGTTCGACTTTTCCATCGGTAAGGCTGGGCTGTACAGGTACAAGTTTTTTTTCTTCGGGCATAGAATTGGTGTTAAGGCGTTGTGGTTGTAGTAATGGTCGTAGACGTAGTACTTGGTAAGGTCGATGAAGCGGCAGTTGAAGATGTGGTAGTGGTCGAGGGCGTACTCGAGGTGCTGAGGAGGGGGGTTATAGCGTCCGCGACCAGGGCTTTCAGTTCCGAGGGCGTGGTAAGATTC
>CAZNAO010000044.1:0-2243 GCA_964571295.1 uncultured Gammaproteobacteria bacterium
AATACGTTGATCGGGGTGTTTCAGAGGATTATAGTTAGGTTGTTTCTTCTGATTCTTCATGTGACTCGGTTTCTTCGTCTTCATCTTCAAGCTTTTCTGCTTCGATGAATTGTTTTGCTTGTTTCAAATCAAGTTTCTTGACAAGATCTTCATATGAAGCCGCATTCTCACGCTGCAAATACTTGAGCAATCGTCGACGTTCTCCTACTTTGCGGAGAAGACCTCGTCGGCTTGAATGATCTTTCGGATGACTCTTGAGATGAGACGCGAGTTCTTCGATTTCCGCGGTCAGAATGGCGATCTGCACCTCAGTAGAACCAGTGTCGCCCTCATGGGTCTGAAACTTCTTGATTAAACGTTGTTTCTTCTGCTTACTAAGCATAGCATGCATTCATTATCGGGCCGACATCAGGCATGTCTTTTGTGGTCCGTTTCCAATTGTCTTGTAGGACAAGGGATGAATAATATGTGTGTATCTTATCACAAAAAGTGGATTTCGTCAAGGTAGAAAAAAACGTATATAAACGAATGCCGGACGAACCCCCTGAGGGTAGCGTCCGGCCAAACGATTCACGTACCAGCCGAGACAGCGGCGTAAAATGCCACCGAACCGGCACACGGGACGAGAAAATTGTCGTCGACGATCTTAGAAAAAAGGCTGTTGCCCTTCTCGCACATCGACTCGAAGTACGAGGAGAGTGCCGCAGTGATGAGTACAGCACACACCAAGCGAGTGATCGGTACAGAAGGAGGATACAGAGGAAACTGTGCCTGGAGGACGACACTCACGAGACCAGCAAACGAGGCTGCATAAAAGTACCCCAACGCACCAGACCACGTCTTGGTGCCACCCGTCCAGACCTTGCGTCCTCCGAATTTGATTCCCACCAGACGAGCAGTAGGATCCCCGAACCCGAACATGGCGACTGCAGGAACGACTGCCCAGATCGGAATACCGATCACAAGTGGTCCGAGAACCCCGAGGGTAAAATGTACCGCCGTTGCCGGCATATCCCGCTCATGTTCCCTTAGAATGTTGGTCCGGAGAAGGAGACGGTCTTCGAGCACGAGGAATGTGGTCCTAAGTCTCGAGGGTCTCGGCCGCCATTCCTGCCCGTGTACCAGCCAGTAGTACAGCGGGAGCCGGACACCGAGATCGAGAACCGAGAGCGTAACGCCGACCGCGAGGGCGACTTCGACCTTATCACTTACACTGAAGGGCAGAATCTGCCCGCACACGAGAGCGATGAGGCCAATCGAGGCGTGCAAAAATGCACGACCCCACTGCGCTTCAATCTTATACACCGCTTCCACGAGAGCCTCCGATAGTGAGAAGTTAGGACATTTTGTACCATTTCCCAATAAAAAAAGCAAGGTTTCCCTTGCTTTTCATAATCTTATTTTTATTTTACGCACCGAGTTGTTCCTGGACTTCAGCTACGAAATCAGCCTGTTTTTTCTCGATTCCTTCTCCGACTTCAAATCGTACAAACCGACGGAGACTGATTTTTTCTCCGATTTCTCCGGTCGCTTCAGTGAGTAATTGCTCGATCGTCTTGTCTTCATTCTTGATGAACGCCTGTTCGAGCAAGCATACTTCAGAATAATATCGTCCCATTTTCCCAACGAGGATTTTTTCGATCATCTCAGCAGGCTTTCCTTCAGCGACCAGCTGATCTCGGTATACCGCTGATTCGCGTGAGAGATCTTCGGTTGAAACTTCATCGCGAGACAAATATTTCGGATTCATTGCAGCGATATGAAGCGCGATGTTTTGTCCAAGCTCCACAAACTTTTCGTTTCCTGCAACAAAGTCAGTTTCAGAATTGAGTTCGAGCATGACACCGATTTTCCCAGCCCCATGGATGTAGGTAAAAATCTTTCCTTCAGCAGCAACCTTGTCTGCACGCTTTGCTGCCTTTGCTGCACCTTTCTTTCGAAGCCAGTCGATTGCAGCTTCAAAATTACCATTTGATTCTTCAAGCGCTTTCTTACAGTCGAGCATTCCGGCACCAGTCTGTGCACGGAGTTTTGCGATGTCTTGTGCGGTAATAGCCATAGAAATAGGTCAGATTAGAGGTATATAAATATAAAACACGTACCACGTATCAAAATGCATTTGGTACGTGTTATGTGGTACATGATACGTGTCTATCAAAGGTAATATTACACTTCAGCTTGCTTTTCTTCAACTTTTTTTGGCATAACCTTAGGCTGAGCAGCCACTTTTGCAGCATTCTTTT
>CAZNAO010000044.1:2253-4651 GCA_964571295.1 uncultured Gammaproteobacteria bacterium
CTTTTGTTCGAATTCAAGTACACCCTCTTTGATTGCTTCCGCAACGAGTTCCACCATCATCTGGATCGATTTGACCGCATCATCATTTGCCGGAATTACATAGGTCGCTTTCATTGGGTTAGCATTGGTATCACAGATACCGATGATATCGATTCCCATACTATTTGCTTCGGTAACAGCGGTCTTTTCTCGCTGCATAGATGGAATGAAGAGTGCGTCCGGCATGCGAGTAAGACTCGTCAAACCTGCCAAATAGCCATCTTTCTTTTCAAGGTCTTTCGCGATTTCAAGCTGTTCTTTTTTGGTATAGTGTCCAAGCTCACCTTTCGTCTGCTTATCTTTCATCTCCACATAGTGGCGGATAAGCTTTCTCATTTCAGAAAAATTGGTAAGCATGCCTCCGAGCCATCGATCAGTGAGATACGGCATGCCTGCATCAATTGCAGCGGCTTTTACGATTTCTCGCGCCTGAGGCTTGGTTGAAACGAAAAGGATCTTCTTGCCTTCGGCAGCCATTGCTTTCACGAGAGGTAACACATTTTCAAGCTGAGCCTTGGTTTCTTCAAGGTTCATAATATGGACACCATTGCGCTCCGTAAAAATAAACGGCTTCATCTTGGGGTGCCAGCGTGAATTCTTGTGTCCGAAGTGAACTCCGGACTGAAGCATTTCGAGAATGCTAGGGATTTTCATAAACATTTTCCTTTAACCTCGCTCGAAGCGCCCGATGGAATGGCCATCAGAGGAAAATATGCTTCGGCTGAGGGATTAATAAAAGTGTGGGGAGTGTAATCGAAAAGGCAGTGTTTGTCAAGAAAATAAGCCCACCCCTCAATCCTTGACAAAAAACTCATCCGCTGCTATACTCCCGCTCACTATTATTCGAACCAAAAATTGGTATGAAACAGAAAACACATCCAGAAGTACACCCCGTCGTCTTCATCGATAACTCAGCAAACGCTGAATTTATCACCACGTCAACGCTCAAATCGGAAAAAACCCGAGAAATTGACGGCGTGAAGCACTACGAGATCAATATTGAAATTTCATCAGCATCTCACCCATTCTTCACCGGTAAGCAGGTATTCGTAGACACCGCCCGACGTGTAGAAAAATTCAATGAAAAGAAAGCAAAGACTGCCGCTGCAGCCGAGACCCGCAAAGGGAAAAAAGTAAAACGAACTGCACGAGCGACCGCACGACAGGCAAAAGAAGACGCAAAACCAAAAGCAGCGTAGATACCGACATTCGACAAACAGACCGTTATTTGGTCTGTTTTTGTTTGATACGAAGTATCAAAATGGAGGAATCTCCTATTTTAGGGTAAAATACGCATTGGCAAATCAACTACTATGTTGCAAAAGTACACTGAACTCAAAACCAAATTCCGATTGCTTGAAGCAGATCTGCAAAATCCCGCAGTACTTGGCGACCAACAAAAATTAAAATCAATATCTCAGGAATATAACGAATTGAAAGAAGTGGTGGAGGAAATAGACAATCTCGAAAAAATCGAATCCGCAGTTGCCGAGTATCAGGCAGTAATTGCAGCCGGGGAAGAAGTCGATCTGGTAGAACTCGCACGGACCGAAATTCCCGAACTCGAAGAAAAACAAAAAGCACTTGAAAAAAAACTCGCCGAGCTGACCCGACCGACCGATCCCATGGACAAAAAAAGTGTCATCATCGAAATCCGTGCGGGGGCTGGCGGAGATGAAGCTGCATTATTTGCAGGAGACCTGCTCCGCATGTATATGCGCTATGCAGAAAATAAAGATTGGAAAACCGGACTTATCAGCGAACACCAGATCGGAATCGGAGGATTCAAAGAGGTGGTTTTTTCAATTGACGGATACAACGTGTATAAGGACATGAAATACGAAATGGGAGTACACCGAGTACAGAGAATCCCTGAGACCGAAAAAAGTGGACGCATCCACACATCGACAGCAAGTGTCGTGGTGCTTCCTGAAGTAGAGGAAACCGAAGTCACGATCGACCCGAAGGATCTGCGTATCGACACGTTCATGGCAGGAGGAAAAGGTGGGCAAAGTGTGAACACCACCTATTCGGCAGTGCGCATCGTCCACATTCCGACCGGTCTTATGGTCCAATGCCAGGACGAACGTTCACAACAGCAAAATCGTATCAAAGCCATGAACGTACTCCGAGCCCGTCTCTTCGAAATGGAGCAGGAGAAAAAACGCGCAGCGCTTGATGCAAAACGCAAAAGCCAAATCGGTACCGGCGACCGTAGTGAAAAAATCCGCACCTACAACGTTCCCCAGGACCGCATCACGGATCACCGCATTCATCAGAGTTGGAACAATATAGAGACGATTCTAAACGGAGACTTGGGTCCGGTGATTGAAGCAATCCGCACGGAAGAATATAAACA
>CAZNAO010000045.1:0-4307 GCA_964571295.1 uncultured Gammaproteobacteria bacterium
TTGGTGAGGTTTTTGATGTCAGTTCCTCCGTTCTAAGTGGTAAAATGCACTGTTTATGAAATGTAGTGGTTTACAATTGATGAAAATGTCTGTATATACTGCATCTGGTGCACATGTCGGGCGGGTGAGTGATTTTTCGATCGACGTAGACAGCGGTATCCTGCTTGAATATGCGGTGAAGACCGGTTTTCGTTCTTCGATCACGATTGCCCGCGAGCAAGTGGTGCGTATTGAGAATGACCGCCTCATTGTCGAAGATCGGGTTTTTGATAAAGATTCTGCTGCAGCAGTCAGGCCTCCGATTCTCGCACCAAATACCTCGATACAAGTGACCCAAGATGAAACCCCCTAAATCGGGGGTTTTGCTTTATATCGGTTTCTTGTACAATGAGGGTGTATGAATGATTCCGTATACGTCGCAGCACTTCGCGCGATCGCTTTTTTCGATATATTCAACCATCCGCTCACGGACCGGGAATTGTTTGAATATCTACATAGTTCAGAATCTAATTTACGGCTGAGCTTCTCGCAGTTTCTCCAATTGACACAGTCGTTTCCTCGTACGGCGATTACCTCGACTCATGGATTGTGGCATCTTTGCGGGCGTGAATCGCTCGTTCCGCTTCGTACCGAGCGTGGTGTTTCGTTTGGTATCAAAACCAAGAAGCTTATTCGTGCGGTCCGTGTAATGTCGTATATTCCGTTCGTCCGGTCAGTATTCGTATGTAATACGCTTGCCTTTAGTGTTGCCGAGCGCGTGAGCGATATTGATGTCTTGATTGTGGTTAAATGGGGGAGGATGTGGACCGCGCGTATTCTCACCACGGTTGTGTTATCACTGTTTGGCTTACGGCGTACCAAGAGGAAAATTCAGGATCGGATCTGCCTCAGTTTTTATCTGGCAGACCGGACGCTTAATGTATCAAAATTCAAAATTCAAGACGATATATATCTTTCATATTGGCTCCGATCTCTCATTCCCGTCTATGACCCGGATCAGCTCGGGGATAGTATCCTGCGGGCGAACCATGAGCTTCTGTCACCTTTTCTTGAGTATGCGCGGTATATGCATCCGACGATTCATCTGAAGAGGAGTCATCATCTTGGGAAACGACGCATTACTCGAATGTGTGAAAAATTGCTTTCGGGGAGTGTGGGTACTCGTTTTGAATCCATGGTGCGTACGCTCCAGCGAAAGAAGATCATGCGTAATCCTCATAGTCTGGTGCATGCCAAAGATACGCGTGTCGTGGTGAGTGATTCTATTTTGAAATTTCATGAGAATGATCGGAGAGCATTGTATCGGGATTTGTGGAAGAAGCGGGTGAATCAATTAGTCGAAAATCCATAAAGGCGAAAGTCTTCCTTAGTACGTCATTCCTGCTTTCACGGGGTGACGATAGAAAAGATTTTGAGTTTGCTATTATATGTTTTCTCGTTTGCTCACTGTTGAAAAAATATTCATATATGTGTGGGGACTGGTACTCCCATGGCAGACGATCTGGATTTATCGTTATGGTTTTCTGAACGGAGTTTCATCTCCTTATCTCACCCTCGGCTGGTATGCGAGTGAGGTACTATTGTGGGCATTGTTTCTTGTCGTTTTGTGGAATGCACGGAAACGTCTCTGTAAAAAACAATTGACCATGAGCAAAAAGCAATTGCTTATATTGGGATTGTTGTGTGCGTTTCCGTTGTATGTATTCATGCGTTCTTGGTGGTCAGCTGATATCGATCTCTCGCTCCGGTATGCGCTCTATATCATTGAAGGGTACATGCTTCTCATCGCAATCCTGGTATCGGGGACTTCGGGTCGCGACTGGCTTCGCGCGTTTCTTTTTGGCAGTATTGCCCCTGTGGTACTCGGGTTGTATCAGTGGTTTTTACAGTCTACATTCGGTTCAACGCTTTTTGGTTTGTCTGAGCATCTGCCTTCCCAGGCCGGAGCTTCGATCGTCGCAGCAGGAGAGATCGGTCGGTGGCTTCGCGCATACGGACCATTCCCACATCCGAATATTTTTGCCGGGTACCTTGTGTTGATTGCTCTTGTGACGTTTTTGTATACCAATTATATTCAGTCATCGCGAGAACGAATCGCAGTCGGTATCCTGCATGTGTTCACCGTATTTATTTTGTGTACAACGTTCAGCCGTTCCGCAATCTTTGCATATTTTTTTCTGGTGCTTGGGTTTGGAATATATGCGGTCATACACCGTGCGAAACTTTTGTTCGGAATACTTGGAGTCGGAATCACAATCGCGTGCTCCTTTTTTGGTATCTATCACGATCTCGTACGTGTTCGCGTCGTACCGGTGTCGGTCTCAGAAACTCGTTCGATTGATGAGCGGCAAGCGGGAATTGGTATCGCACAGCAGTTGTTTATGCAGCATCCTGTATTTGGGTTTGGTGGAGGAATGTCGGTAAGTGCGTGGCACGCTCTTGATTCCTCATTACCTGGGTATGTGTACCAGCCGGTGCATGTGGTTCCTCTCGTGGTTTTGGTCGAATATGGAGTGGTAGGATTCCTCCTGCTTCTGTGTTCACTTGTCGGGTTTATTATGGTTGCTGCATCCAATCGTACGTTCGTGGCACTTGGTCTTCTGGTACCGGTTATGTGTATCGGTGTATTTGATCATTATTTTGCGACATTGTACCCCGGAATTCTTATATTTTTTGCTTATTTTGGCATTGTTTTACACTTCTCCACACGCTCTCCACAGACTGTCCCCATTTCGTAATTTTTGGCTTAGTTATGCGCGTTGACAGTAGGCCCCCGTGACGGTATTCTTGGTAGTGCTGAACCCGGAGAGGGGATCCACGCGTGAAGCGTCGCTATCCGAACATCGTGCTTCTGACAGGCATCACGGTGTTCATACATGGCCGACGCATCAGGCTGTTCCCTCTCCGGGTTTTATGTTTGATGGACTTATTTCAACTCTTGACAGGTGTAATAAAATATCCTAATCTTATCTGTGTATTATCACTCTTTTTGGTAGAGTGATAATACACTTATTTATTCATAATCTATATACATATGTCTATCCGACCATTGGGAGATCGAGTGCTCGTAAAACCACTCAAGGAGGAAGAAGTAACCAAGTCCGGGATCGTTTTGCCGGATACGGTAGATAAAGAAAAGAAAGCCGAAGGTGAAATCATTGCTTTGGGAAACGGCGACAAACTTGCGGCATTGAAATTGACTGTAGGCATGAAAGTATTATTTAAAAAATGGGGAGGGGAAGAAGTAAAAGTCGCCGGAGATGAGTGTAAAATTTTGGATCACGAAGACGTGATCGCAGTGATTGAATAGAGATATTTTTCATATAACTTAATACATTTCATATGGCTAAACAGATCAGATTTGATGATGATGCACGAAGCGCACTGGTACGCGGTGTCGACGTGCTCGCCAATACGGTAAAAGTCACGCTTGGCCCGAAAGGACGAAATGTCGTTCTCGATAAAGGCTACGGTAGTCCGACCATCACCAAGGATGGCGTCAGCGTCGCAAAAGAAATCGAGCTTGAAGATAAATTCGAAAATATCGGCGTTGAAATTATCAAAGAAGTCGCAAGCAAGACCAATGATATCGTGGGAGACGGTACAACGACTGCAACCGTCCTCGCGCAAGCGATCGTCAAAGAAGGTTTGAAAAACGTCACTGCGGGCGCTAATCCGGTCGCGCTTAATCGTGGGCTTCACAAAGCTGCCGAAGCGGTGGTGAAAGAGCTTAAAGAAAAAATTTCAAAAAAAGTCGAAGCGAATGAAATCGCGAATGTCGCATCAATCTCAGCTAACGATCGTGAGATCGGAGAGAAGATCGCGGAAGCCATGAAAGAAGTGGGGAATGACGGAGTGATTACCGTCGAGGAATCACAGACGTTCGGCATGGATATCGAAACCGTGAAAGGTATGCGATTCGACAAAGGATATGTTTCTGCCTACATGGTCACCAATACTGACCGCATGGAAGCGGAATATCAGGATCCGTTTATTCTCATTACCGACAAGAAAATTTCTTCTGTCGAGGAAATACTTCCGATACTTGAGAAAGTGGCGCAGAGCGGCAGAAAAGAAATGGTGATCGTGGCAGAAGACGTGGATGGACAGGCATTGACGACCTTGGTCTTGAATAAGCTTCGCGGCACCTTCAATGTGCTTGCGGTCAAAGCTCCGGGATTCGGCGACCGACGCAAAGAAATGCTTCAGGATATTGCAGTTTTGACTGGCGGACGCGTCATTACCGAAGAAGTGGGATTGAAGCTTGACAGTGTCGAACTTACCGATCTTGGACGAGCACGCAAAGT
>CAZNAO010000046.1:0-4156 GCA_964571295.1 uncultured Gammaproteobacteria bacterium
GCGGATCAAATTTTTATGTACAGGGTAAAAAAGTAGAATACTCAGCACCGTTCACGTTTGAAGAATTTCGACTGCGGGAAGGAGTGTCCGAATTCATAAGCGCAGTGAAAAGTAGAGGGTATCGGGTGATTCTGGTTTCAAATCAGCCTGATATTGCCTATGGCAATTTGTCGCCCGAAGACCATGCTCGTATTATGGGTGTAGTGAGCGAACTTGGATGCGATGATATATATGTATGTCTTCATGGGCGTACCGAAGGATGCGAATGTAAAAAACCAAAACCAGGAATGCTTTTAGCTGCAGCAAAGAAATGGAGTATTGAGCTTGAAAATTCGTTTATGCTGGGAGATACTGTTTCTGATGTAAGAGCTGCGCAGGCGGCAGGATGTAGGAGTATCCTATTTGGTAGCCGTGATACCGCGGTGGGTGCTGACTTTTATGCATTAAATTTTAATGAAGTTATTACGTTGTTAACAAAATAAATAGTATGAAGAATATACAGGAATTACAGGTGAAGATATTTGCAGATGGTGCAGATAAAGCAGGAATGCTTGAAATGTATCAGAAATCTTTTATCAAAGGGTTGACAACCAATCCCACCCTGATGCGTAAGGCGGGAATTACCGATTACCGGGAATTTGCAAAAGATATTTTGTCGACGATACAAGACAAGCCCATTTCGTTTGAGGTTTTTTCTGATGATTTTGATGAGATGGAACGCCAAGCACTTGAAATTGCAAGTTGGGGGGAGAATGTGTATGTAAAAATTCCGATTACGAATACTAAAAAAGAAAGTAGTTGTCCTCTGGTAAAACGTCTTTCTGATCAAAAAGTTAAATTGAACGTAACCGCACTCATGACTCTTGAACAAGTTAGAGAAGTGAGTAAGGTTTTGAATCCAGAGATGTCCAGCTATGTTTCAGTATTCGCAGGACGGATCGCAGATACCGGTCGAGATCCGTTGCCGATGATGCGGGAAGCAGTATCGATTTTGAAGAATAATTCGAAAGCGGAACTGATTTGGGCGAGTCCTCGTGAACTTCTCAATATTTTTCAGGCAGAGGAGATCGGATGCCAGATAATCACGGTAACTAATGATATCTTGAAAAAATTGTCATTGGTCGGTTATGACCTTGAGACATATTCGCTTGATACGGTAAAGATGTTTTTTAATGATGCCAAGAACGCAGGCTTTACCTTATAGTATGATGAAGACCGTACTGGTAACCGGAGGCGCAGGATTTATTGGTAACCATTTGTGCGAAGAATTGCTGTCGCAGGGTTATCGCGTCGTAGCATTCGATAACTTGTCTCTGGGGAATGAGAGGAATATTGCCCGATTGCGTAGTAATGAAAATTTTTCGTTTATAATGGGTGATATTCTAAACGAAAAACAGTTACAAGAATTATTTGAACAGAATGTATTTGATACAGTGTTTCACTTCGCTGCAAATTCGGATATTGCACGAAGCAACCAGTCACCAGATACCGATTTCAAAAATACTTTTCTGACCACACATGCGGTGCTTGAACAAATGAGAAAGCACGGGGTCAAAAAAATAGTATTTGCATCTACGGGAGCAATTTGGGGAGATACGGCTGAGGCGGTATCCGAAGATACGGGACCACTCAATCCGATTTCCCATTATGGGGCGGCAAAGTTGGCGTCAGAGGCGTATCTCAGTGCATATTCGCATAATTATGAGATGCAGGTATGGATCGTAAGATTCCCCAATGTGGTGGGAGAGTATGCAACGCATGGTGCAATATACGATTTTATTCGTAAACTAAAGGCGGAACCTAGTGAATTGGAAGTATTGGGTAACGGTGAGCAAATCAAGCCATATTTGTACGTAAAAGAAGTGGTGGATGCCATTTTCTTTGTCTGGAAGCACGCAGGGGAAATGTTGAATATTTTTAATATTGGGGTTGATAGCCGTACTAAAGTAAAAGAAATTGCACAAATGGTTATTGAGCAGATGAATGTGCCTGCGACCATACGGTATACCGGAGGAATTCGTGGGTGGGTGGGGGATGTGGCAGTGTTCACGTATAATTTTGAGAAGATTAAACAGTTGGGTTGGCAGCCAAAATTGTCATCTAATCAGGCGGTTGAATTGGCGATTGAACGCATACTGATTGAACAGAATTCGAATTAAGTCTTTCATAGTATGGAAAAACCGGCAGTGATTGGTCTCATGCCCGTAAAAGATGAAGTAGATATGCTTCCGGTTACCTTGCCGATTCTTTCTCGGTTTTGTGACCATATTATTATTGCCGATCAGATGTCGAGTGACGGGTCACGGGAAGTATACAAGCAGTTTCCCAAAGTCCAGGTGATTGATAATAAAAGGACAGGGCACTCAAATCAAGTGAGATGGGAGTTGCTCGCTGCCGCGAGAGAGTTTGATGGTAATAATTTGCTTGTTGCGCTTGATGCAGATGAGTATATACCGCCGAAACTGTTTGAACAGTTTATGAGTACGCATAATTTTGCGATTGGACAAAGCTATCGTTTTCCATGGATTCAGATGTGGAAATCAGTCCGCGAGTATAATGTGGGTGGGATATGGAAGAACAACTATCAACGCATCGCATGGGTGGATGATCGACGCACGAAGTATGAAGAGCAGGTGGTGATCAATGACCATGTTGCTCGGGTACCTTCCGGTTTTTTAAAAGATTGTGTCAGAGTTGATGAAGTTCCTATTATTCACTTGCAATGGGTGTCGTGGCGCAAAGTGCAGCTAAAACAGGCGTGGTATCGGTGCGCCGAATTGATCAAAACGCCTGAACGTGCCAATGAGATTAATTATGCGTATTCACATTCGCTTGAGGGTAAAAAAACGAAATTACGACTGGTGGAAGGTGCGTGGACAGAAGGAATCGAGGGGTTGGGTGCGGTTGAAATATTTCCGCCGACCTGGCATCAAAAGGCAATATACGAATTTTTTGATACACACGGTATTGAATTTTTTGAGTCATTGCAAATATGGCATATCGATGAATTGGCAGATGAATTCAGAAAGCGCACCGGACGGAATCCAGAGTCAGTATCAGGGAACACAATGGTGAATTTCCTAAAAAATATGGTTTTCTCAATAAAGAAAACAATACGCTATTAGATATTATGCTCTCGATCATCACCCCCAACCTGAATAATGGCCAATATTTGGAAGGAAATATTAGGTCAATTCAGAAATTACCAATACCGTTTGAGCATATTATTGTAGACGGAGGTTCCACGGATAATTCACTCGAAATCATTGCACAATACCCGCACGTCAAAGTACTGCATCAGACTGAACGGACCGGCATGTACGGCGCGATACATCAGGGAATACAGGAATCAGGCGGAGAATACGTGGGTTATGTCAATGCGGACGATAGAATTGTGGTAGAAGGTTTTGAAGCACTGTATCACAAAATTACAAAAGGGGATGCTGATGTGGTATATGCAGATGGATATTACGAATATATTCATGAACAAAAAAAAGAATTTGCAAAAGGGAGACGATTGGGAAAATTTTTTGTAAGGCATGGATGCATGCCTGCGGTGCAACCGAGCATTATCTTCACGAGAAGAATATATGATCAGGTGGGTGGATTGAGATACCAGAAATTCAAGATTTGCGGGGATCTGGATTTGTTTGTGCGAATTGCGCAGTACCCAGGAAGCACATTTTCCTATGTGCCGAAGGTTGCGACGGTATTCATGAAAAGAGGGGATTCGCTTGGGGATCGTAATACTGAGAGGTATCAGAAAGAATTGAAGGATAATGGGTTGCCGGTACCAACCATACCGGTACGCATACTGTATCGGATAGGTAAATATTTATGAAGAACGCGCAATTCGAAACTCCGATTTTATTGCTTATATTCAATCGTCCTGATACGACAGAGAGAGTATTTGACGCAATAAGAGAGTGTAAACCAAAATATCTGTATGTGGCGGCAGACGGTCCGCGTACAAGTATGCCGGGAGAGCGCATACAGTGCGAGCGTACACGAAATATCGTGAAGCAGGTGGATTGGGAATGTGAAGTTCGGACATTATTTCGGGATGAGAATCTGGGGTGTGGTGGTGCGGTGAGTAGCGCACTTACCTGGTTTTTCGATCAGGTGGAGGAAGGAATAATATTGGAAGATGATTGTC
>CAZNAO010000047.1:0-4080 GCA_964571295.1 uncultured Gammaproteobacteria bacterium
TCAGAAAACACCGCCTCCCAGGAGGCGGTGTTTTCTGATGTGCCTATTGTGACCCTAGTTAGTCGGGATTGGAACCTTTTGTGTTTAAGGTTAATTAAGTTTACAAATGAAAAGGCCGCCAGTTGACGACCTTCTCGGTGTCGTGTGACGGCCTATGCTACCCACTGATAGCCTTGATACCACTTGCTTCGCTGGTGTGCAAGACGGAAAGCATGATCAATTAAGGTAACCACGGTATCCGCAAGGACGATCGCCCCTTGGCTCGGCTTCTGCTTTCCGTAGATAAACCGAGCAATGTCGTCCCTCTCCGCAAAGTACAGGACGTCCATTGGGATGTAGTCCGGATTGAGCACAGGTGACCACGTCAGCGTTCTGGCAAGTTGCTCCAGAAATTTGACGTCAGTATCTTCGGTCACAACAGGGAACTCAGCAAATGGGTGAATTTCCCTGTCGATGAAGTCACTTGCGAAGAAATCGACCATTGATAGCCGAACTCTCGAGAAGAACCCCGCTGGAACATGAGGTTTGATGAGGAGAAGAAACTCAGAGATGAGCATGTCCTCTCCACTCCTCGGAATCATTTGATTCGCCATGATGGCACCTCCATTAAAACTGCGAATATTATACACGAAATCGTGCATTTGTCAATCTGTGACCCTAGTTAGTCGGGATTGGAACCAAATATACTTTAATTCCCTATCTGTATATAAAACAAAACTCGCCCGGGCCGAAACCCGAGCGAGGTGCTGAACCGAGTTGGTCAGCAGATCTTGAAAGTGCCTCGACGACTTCCGTCGCCACGCAACCAGTACCGTGCTTCGAACTGGGTCCTCAAAACGGAGTCACCATCAATGATTTCTCCGGTGATAGTCCAGTTACGACGATCGGAATCGTGGCAACGGACGCTCCAGATACGAAGCGGAGGGCTCCTATGATGACCTTCGAACTTGAAGCACACGATCGTGCCCTCGAACAAGGCTGTCATCAAAGAGAACCGATCGGGTCCATTGACGATGGTGGCACCATCGTAGCGTTCCCGGTCTTTCTCGGTCTTGGTTTTTGCATGTCTTTCGCTTGCTTCAATAAGCGAGGCAAGATTGGTCATTACGACCTCCTGTTTCAAGATCCGGAGTGGCATTACGCCCATCTCCACATCCGCACGTGCGGAATGCGGATATATAATACGACACAATCTATGCTTGTGTCAACTTGTGACCCTGGTTAGTCGGGATTGGAATTGGCTGTGTTCTAATTTTATAAATTTTAGAAATGAAAAGGCCGCTACTCGTCACGTCATTTTCAAATAAAGGTAAATGTGGCATGGTCGAATGATCGACACGCCCGAAAGGAGTAGGCACATGTCGTTCTTCCGAAAAATCCGTTCTTTCCGTCGTAAGTTGATGCGACGCAGGTTGGTGGATTAGGCAATCGCCGGCGCTCGCATCGCACACCTCCCTGCATTTCTTGACCGCGGACCTCGTCACGACCTACATCGTGCGTACCGAGCAGCGTTCATGCGTGGTTTCAAGTACGAGCAAGCAGCAATGCTTTAAAGTCCGACCGCCGCCCACGAAAATCGCCGCCAGCGATTTCTCGGGCGGCGATTTTCATTTTCCAAATTGGACTAATTTGTGACCCACTAGCGTGGCTTTCAGAACTTTATACAAAGCGACAATATATCTCTATTGCGATTGAAAATCTCACATCAGTAATAGGTGGTAGATAGGTCTACGAGTTCTCCTGAAGATATTTTTCAGTCAACTCAACGGTTTGACACGCATCTCTCGCTACGATTTGAGAGATAGAAATACACTCATCGAGTTTACTGTGTAACTCTTCGGGTATCTCACTACGCTTCATTGAACCCATATTGTGAGGCCACTTTTTTCTTTCGATTTCATATATCTTCTCGTATCGCTCGTTCCGAGCTACGCTTTCTGTAGACGACTTGTTTAGTCCATCAATCATAGCGTTGGTGAAATCATCTTGAGGATTGTTGTTATCTAACATATCTTTTATTCTTTTTTCATTATACATCGGGTACTCTTTACCTTCTTCGGGGACTTCAGGATATTCAGGGTGTTCAGAGAGAATGCGGTCCCACTCCCACGCATCCATTACGGCATCACCGTCACATTCATCATATGGACACATTTGCATCAAGCCAAAATCAATATCTGACATCACACGGTACTTATCTTTGGGATAAGCACGTTCACAGTGAATACAATACAAATAAGTACCTTCTGGTAAGTCCCCGAACATCTTCTCACGCTCTGTTTGCATAGGCTCATTCTACCGCTTCTGAACCTGTCGGCAACTTTCTATATTTTTCTGGGTTTTGCTTCTTATCTTCTTTTAGTAACCATTCAAAAACAGCGACAATTCGGTCTCGTTCTTCTGTGGTCCACTTACCCATATCATCATTCATTGTCTGTTTCTTCTACTTCGATTACACCTTCTTTTACCAATCGGTCTTTTATTCGTCCGAGTTTTGAGTAACCACGGACAGTCACCGAAAAGATTTCGTCATTGGTGATTTCGCCACCGTTACGCAAAGCTATTGCCTTTACAGCTTGGTAGTCAGCTTCAGAGAATGGTCCGTCGTCTTCTTTGTATAAATCGTCCATATGGCTAATACAAAGTAGTTATTTATGCCTTTTGATTTGTATTCAAAAGAGCCTCAATTTTCTGTGCTATCTCTGTCGAATTGAAACCATTTCCGTTTTCCAGCCTCAAGAGTGGTAACCCTGCTTGTTGTAGTACTCGTTCAACTTCACCGTCACGGTCGATACGGTCAGGGCGTTCGTGGGTCTTGTCATCCAATTCAATAGCGAGCTTTGGTGAAATATAGTGCTTGTCGCAAAGTACAAAGTCCACGGATTTCTGATTGATATGACGAAAAGCACTCTTCCAGTTCTGACCCTCAACCTTGTGGTCGATAAATGCTGAAAGGTGTACTTGAGGGAAGACAAAATACTTATCTTGTACTGCTTGTACTATGGCGTGATAGCACTTATTTTCAACATACGTCATCAAGTACTGTTTTTGTTTGTATTGATATTGAACCTTTTCCTGTGTAGGCGTGTTTTTTGCGTACTCACTCAAAACAGCACCAGCGATGATGAGTATTGCGACAATGATTTCGAGGGTAATGAGCATATGATTTCAGTTCACGATGTTCACGTTGTTGTTTTCGACTGATGGACACGGACCAATTCATCAAAGTTATTCACTGTATTTTCTTCATACGTCTCCTGCTTTACATAGAGTGCTTTGTACACCACTCGTGACTGTCTCTCGTTCACGTCTTCGCACCATTTTACGAGACGGTCGAACTTTATCTTGTCGTCCTCTTCTTCACGACCTTTGGTTTCGACAATGTAGATTGTCTTATCATCCACTTTTACGAAGAAGTCGGGGTAGTAGTTCGCAATAAAACCTTCGCTGTTTTTGTACTCAATACGAAGCGCATTCGCTTCTTTGTTTTCAAAGTTCTTTGCAAAAGAGGTGATGTCGTCACATTTCTCAAGGAAAGCTGAAAACTCAAGCTCAAAGTTACTGTCACCAACAATGCGGTTGAAGACTGATTTTTGAGGGATAAGGAATGCCTTGTCATTGACCACGAATGGACGTGCTTCACTGACCTTGATGTAGTTCTTGATTTCAGTGTCACCCTTGTCTTGTACCGTCAGTTCATTGATGGCTTTTTTGAAGACATCTTTGATGAGTTTTATGTACTCAACTTCGGATAGATTACGTAGCACATTGAGGTCTGTAAGGTCCACAGACTGCTCAAACATATGGTTTGCGATGAAATCCTTCACTTTGCCGAAAAGGATGTCGTAACAACCAAATAAACGCATTTCTCGCATTATGGCTTGTGCAAAGAAGCCTACGACACTCTGATGATTTGGTTCAATCTCACCAGTCAGGATAGTGGTATGGTGCATCTCTTCAGCAACAACATCTTTGAAGACGATTTCTCGTTTTTCCTGCTCACTGAAGGTCTTTACTGCAACCTTTTGATTGCCGAACTTTGCCACATCCAAATCGGCAAGGTTCTTGTACTCTCTCTGG
>CAZNAO010000048.1:0-3991 GCA_964571295.1 uncultured Gammaproteobacteria bacterium
TAAAATTTCTGAAACCTGCGATTTTTTCTTCGCTCAATCGCATATCATTTCCCGGTGTCCCGCCGATCAGAAGTGACAGACGCGTGGCATCGGTGCCATATTTACCGATCATTTCCAAAGGATCAATAATATTACCGAGAGATTTACTCATTTTTCGCCCCTGTTCATCACGAACCAGTCCGTGCAAATACACGGTCCTGAACGGGACTTCACCGAGCGCATACGTGCTCATGAGAATCATGCGCGCGACCCAGAAAAAGAGAATATCGTAACCGGTTTCGAGAACTGAAGTCGGGTGGAATGCAGCGAGATCGTCTGACTGTTTTCCGTTATTTGCAAATGTACGAATGTCACAAGTTGCTTTTTCCTGCGTCGGACTAATTTCGTTTGTATACTCTTCAGTTCCAAACTGCTTGAGCACCCCAAGAGTATCTCCATGAGAGACGATGAGGATTCGCTTGCCTGGATATTTAGCAAGGACACTTTCCATACACTCATGTGTTCTTTTGCGGAGAGATACATATGATTCCATACCAAATGGGGTTTTTACCATCCAACCCTTTGCTTCACGCTCTTTCTCGATCTCTGCTTCAGTATGGTGATCCAATTTCCCAAATCCCACCTCTCTGATACGTTCATCGAACTCGACTGGTAATCCCAATTTTTCTGCCAAAATCTCAGCAGTTTGTCTAGCTCGTAACACCGGAGATGCAACAATGATCTCAAAATTTTCTTTTTTAATCTTTTTCGCAAGTTCTGCAACTTGTCTTTGCCCTTTCTCGGTTAACTTACTTCCGCTAATATCATCATTCACTACTTTTGCAACATTATTTTCTGCCTCGCCATGACGCACAAATCCAACCGTTGTCCGAGGCCAGCCAAGCGTAGAAAAAGTCCATGAACCTGAACTAAACCAGGTATCAAGCGTGTCAGAATCGCGTTTCCAACCCTCACCTTCCGGAGCATTTGTACCACAAAATATTTCGTCATTCCGATACCACACTGGAATCTGATGACCATACCAAATCTGGCGGCTGATATTCCAATCACGTAGATTGTCGATCCAGTGGAAATAGGTTTTATTGAACCGATCAGGGATAATTTCAATTTCACCCGTCTTTACCACTGACTGCATCAATCTTTTAAGCGTTGCCACGTCCCCTGTTTTGAATTCTTTTAGTTTCGAATTCTTCAGAGTAAATTCTTTGTTCACATCGATGAACCATTGTGTTTTTGGCAATGGTTCCACTACATCCCCAAATCGGTCACTGGTTCCCACATTCTGCATTGTATCTTCTGACTTCTCAAGAAGTCCTGATTTCTCAAGCCATGCGACAACTTTTTTTCGGGCTTCTGTGACACTCAATCCCACATACTCACTCCCCGCATTCGCAGTCATGTTTCCATCTTCTCCGATTACTTGAATCAAATCGATGTTCACCCCATTCGCTTTTTGCTTCTGATACATTTCAAAATCAATCTGAGAATGAGCAGGAGTTACCCCGAGTGCACCGGTACCAAAACTGTCGTCGACATTTTCGTCAGCGATAACGGTAAGCGTAAGTTTATGGCCTGATTGGCCAAAATTTTCAATAACAAATTCTTTACCGATATATTTTTTCCATTTTCCATTTGGATTCACTGCAATCGCAGTATCACCTAGTTTGGTTTCGGGTCTGGTTGTCGCGATCATGATTGGGCACTCTGGTCCGTATGCGAAAAAGTAGAGTTTTCCCGGGCGCTCGACATAGACGAGTTCATCATCACTGCAGGTGGACTGACCTTTGACGGACCAATTAATGACGCGGTAACCACGGTAAATAAGCCCATCATCATACATCATTGTGAAAAGTGTGTTCACTGCGGTATTGCGCGCATGATCGAGCGTGTATGCCTCACAGGACCAGTCGAGCGAGGCTCCCATCTTCTTCGCCTGATTCACAATCGTATCATGAGAATCTTGTGCAAATTTTTCCACTTCTTTCAAAAACTTTTCACGTCCGAGTTCGGCTTTTGGTTTTTTCATTCCTTTCTCGATCAACATTTTTTCTACCTTTGATTCAGTCGCAACTGCCGCATGATCTGTTCCCGGTACCCAAAGAGTGCGATCCCCCTTCATCCGGTGATAGCGTGCCAGGACATCCTGGATCGCGAGCATGACCGCGTGGCCCATGTGAAGGGTTCCCGTAACATTCGGCGGCGGCAGGACCATGCTGAAGGAATCCCGAGCTTTTTCATTATCTGTTATCCATTCGGGACGCTTGTCCGGCGAAAAAAAGCCGCTTTCTTCGGCGCGCTGGTATAGTGCATCTTCGTACTGTGACGGTTCGTAGGCTTTGGGGAGTTCTTTGTGGGACATACAGATAAAATTCTATCCTAAAGCTCGTATTTTAGCAAGAATTAGAGAAATTTCCTCTAAATATGGCTTTTTTATCTTTAGATAATCCCAAAAAACCCCATTGTTGACAATAATTTCAATCTCTGTTATAGTCTCCTATCCCCTTTTTGTTTTTTCCCATGCTGCGCCAAAAGGGACTGGTGTTTTTTTGGGTTATCGCGAGATAAGAGCAAACTATGATACCCTATTCTCATACCCTTTGTTATTATGGGACTCTACGTACAGCAACAAGTAATCCGAGCCCTTGAAGACAAGAAGCATATTCTTATCACCTTCAAGAAGGAATCGCATGGTGACGCTATTGCGGCTTCTTTGGCATTGAAACTTTTTTTGGAGTCTCTTGGTAAGAAAATCCACATTGCAAGCGATGGTTTTGTACTCGACCAACGATTCTCATTCCTCAAAGGTTCACCATCGATTTCCTCATCTCTCGGAAATTTACATCAATTCCTGATCACCATGGATATTTCCAAAAACGGATTGTCCAATCTGAGATATGATATCAAGGATAAAAAACTACGACTCTTCATCACACCCAAGAATGGCTTTTACACCAAAGATCTCATCCGCACGAGCCAAACTGAATTCAAATATGACGCAGTCATCGTACTTGATACTCCTACACTCGCAGCACTCGGTTCCCTCTATACACACCACGAAGAATTTTTCTTCAAGACACCGATCATCAATATCGATCACAAAGCATCAAACGAGTTATTCGGACATATCAATCTCGTCGACCTCCCTGCAAGCACCACGTCTGAAATCGTGTATGAACTTTTGAATACCTATAAACCCGAACTCATAACCGAAGATATTGCGACTGCTCTCCTTACCGGCATTATTGCAGGTACCAATAGTTTCAAAGATAAAAAGGTACGTCCACATACACTCGGAACCGCAAGTACGCTGGTCGAGCTCGGCGCAGACCGTGGTTACATCATTGAACAACTGTACCAAACCAAATCAATTGCAGCTTTCAAACTTTGGGGGGCTGCATTATCACACCTGGTGTATGATTCCGTATATGGCATTGTTTCTACCACACTTACACGTGATGATTTTGTTCGTACCGGTGCGAATAGTACTGATCTCTCAACTATCATCGACGAACTCATCTCATTTTCTCCTGACGCGAAAATCATTCTCGTACTATATGAAAATCCGAGTGATGCGAGCGGCAATATCCATGGAATGCTCAAAGTGATCCCGAATGTTCACGCCGCTGAGATGATGAAAAAATATGAAGCAACAGGAGACGAAGATGATGCGACGTTCTCGATTTCAGGAAAAACACTCAAGGAAGTCGAGGATGAAATTGTGTCGCATCTCAGGGAAACCGCAAGAGCAAGCTAAATTCAAAATCCAAAGTTCAAAAAAAGACACCGATTCAAAGTGTCTTTTTACATACAATTTTGCAGTTTGAAATTTGAACTTATATAAGAGGTCTTCCTGTCATCTCAGGAGGCTGTTCAATTCCCAAAATCTTCAATACGGTCGGCGCCACGTCGGCAAGAATTCCGACCGGGTGCACCAGACTGAGATCTCCTTCAGGTGGGTCTCCGGCAGGACCGGCAAGCCCGCGAAATTGTT
>CAZNAO010000049.1:0-3638 GCA_964571295.1 uncultured Gammaproteobacteria bacterium
TAGTGTAGGCACATATGTTTTTTGAAACCACAAAAAAATCCAGCGAATGCGGCGCGCGCGCCGGTATCATGCACACCGATCACGGGAATATTCATACCCCGATTTTCATGCCGGTCGGGACACAAGCAAGCGTGAAATCGCTTGATTTTTCTGATGTCAAAAATACCGGAGCGGAAATCATTCTTGCGAATACCTATCACCTGCATCTCCGACCCGGAGAAGACCTGATCGACACTGCCGGAGGGCTCCACACATTCATGGGATGGGACAGACCCATACTCACCGACTCGGGTGGGTTCCAGGTACTCTCGCTCGGAGCACAAAAAACCAGAACCAAAGGCGGCGAAGCGCTTTCAAAAATTGATGATACTGGTGTCACCTTCAAAAGCCACATCGACGGCTCGACACATCGCTTCACTCCTGAAATTGCGATCGACATTCAACACAAATTGGGAGCTGATATTATCATGGCATTCGACGAAGCAACACCTGATGACGCAACTGAAGCATACGCGAAAGAAGTGCTTGACCGTACACACCGCTGGGCACAAGAATCACTTGATGCACATAAGAAAGAAACCGCTCGCCATGGATACCGACAATTTTTGTTTGGAATCATTCAAGGTGGAGTGCACAAGGATTTACGTATTGAAAGCACGAAAGCGATCACGGCAATGGATTTTGACGGTATCGCACTCGGCGGAGAATCAATCGGGTATAACATGCCGGTGACGAAAGAAATCCTCGGGTGGGTCAGTCCGTATCTGCCGGAAGAAAAACCGCGGTATACCATGGGTGTCGGCTATTCCCCGCTTGATCTCTTCGACGTGGTCGAGCACGGTATCGATATGTTCGACTGTGTCGCACCGACGCGCATCGCACGAAACGGAACGCTTTTTGATCAAAACGCAAAAGATAGTAATTTTAGAATCTCAATTACCAATGCGCGCTATCGAGAAGATTTTTCAAAAATCGATCCGACTGATACCTTGCCTCCGCACTTGAACGTCACCAAAGCATACTTACATCATTTGTTCAAAGCAGAAGAACTCGCGGCATACCGCATCGCGACCATGCACAATCTCACGTTCCTCCTCACACTCATGAAACAGATGCGACAAGCAATTGCCGAAGATCGTTTCTTTGCATTCAAAAAAGAATGGATCCAAGGCTTATAAGGCTTACAATGCTTATGGGGTCTAAAAAGGCCAAACTATAAGCTTCATAAGCTCGCTAAGCCTCATAAGCGTTCTCTATGGTGAAAATCACGATTATCTCAATTGGCAAGCTCAAAGAATCCTACTGGAAAGATGCAGAAGCCGAATATCTGAAACGACTCACTCCATACGCAAAAATGGAAATTATTGAGCATAAAGAAATTGCGTTTGGAGACAAAGACAATCCTCGGACAATCAAAATAAAAGAAGCGGAAATGATTCTCGCATCGATTCCCGACCATTCATATGTCATTGCGCTCGACCCCGCAGGAAAAACGCTCCGATCAGAAGATCTCGCGGAAAAAATAAGCGAGCTCGAACACGAAACTTCACATATCACCGTAATTATCGGAGGGCCCTTGGGAATTCACGAATCAGTATTCACCAAGAGCAATCTGAAACTCTCCCTCTCACCTCTCACTTTCACGCATCAGATGACGAGAGTCATCCTCGAGGAGCAGCTATACCGCGCCTACATGATCAAAAATGGAAAACCCTATCACCACTAACCTTGACAAATACATGGATGTCGTGTACACTGTCACGGTCTCTAAACAAACGTATACGAGAAGTATGCGTTTTGTGTTCTCAGGAGGAACCATGCAGATGAAAAATTCGCCCCGCACGCCCCCGAACACCCCGCTCTTTTTCGAAGGCCCCCTGCTCTCACCCGAGACCCGAGAGAGGATCAGGCGCTCGGCACCCGTCCAGCTCGGACTCGCGATCGGTGTGCGTCTCCTTGCCAAGGTGATGGGGGGTACGCTGTCGGTGAGCCTCGGGAGCAGGAAGCTCCGGAGGTAGCCCGCGTGGCACGGGAGGAATATGAGACAATCAAAAACCACCCGCTGCCACATGATATTCCAAAATATTGGAGTCTCATGTGGGAGGATTCGGGTGGTTTTTGTTTTGTATTTAAGAAATAAACATTGCGTCCCCGAAACTATAAAACCGATATTCTTTTTCTACTGCAGCTTTGTAGCAATCTAATATAAATTCTCGATCTCCTGCGAAAGCAGAAACGAGCATAAGAAGGGTAGATTTTGGTAAATGAAAATTCGTGATAAGTGCATCAACAATTTTGAATTCAAATCCAGGTGTAATAAAAATGTTAATATCCCCTCGATACGCAGTAATATTGCCTTGATGTAATAATGCAACACCTTCGAGTGTTCGTGTGGTCGTCGTTCCTATAGCAATAACTCGTCTCCCCTCTTTTTTTGCTTCTGTAATAGTATATGCAGTACTATCTGAAACTTCGACCCATTCACTGTGCATCGTATGATCTTCAATACGTTCTGATTTTACTGGAAGAAACGTTCCCAATCCAACATGGAGAGTAACTTCGACGAACTCAACTTCTTTATTTTTTAACTTTTCAATCAATTCCGGCGTGAAATGGAATCCGGCTGTCGGAGCCGCAACTGATCCTTCGTTCTTCGCATAGACAGTCTGGTATAGTTCGAGCTCATGCGGCTCGTCTTTCACATACGGCGGGATCGGAATCGAGCCGTATTGATTTGCCTTGCGCCGCACCTCTTCCTCAGTATCAGGGAACTGTACGAGTATCGTTCCGTCTTTTTCCTTCATCATGACCTCACAATAAAAATCGAGAGAAAAACGCACGATCATGCCCGGGCGAATGCGCCGCCCCGGCTTCCCCAATACTTTCCAGACGCCCGTATTTTCCATCGGTCGCACGAGAAATATTTCGACTTCCCTCTGATTCAATAATGCCTTATCCGGTACACCATCATGATCATGATCAACCTCACGCGATTCGAGCTTGCCCGTGAGACGCGCCTTAAACACTTTTGAATTATTCCATACGAGCACATCCCCGGGTTGCACATACTCGAGAATATCATAAAAATGCCGATGTACGATCGTCTGGTCTTTCTTGTTCACGACCATCAGTCGCGAATGATCACGCGGCTCGATCGATTGCTGTGCAATGCGTTCGGGCGGGAGATGGTAATCAAAGTCAGTGGTATGCATACGGAGGAAAGCTTATAATGCTTACAAGGCTTAGTGGGCTTATATGTAGCGTCGTAAGCTTTATAAGCATTCTAAGCCTCATGAGCTTTCTCCCCAAACTCTACCCCACAACCGATATTTTTTCAATTCCGATGAATATCGACAAATGCCTGGATCAGAGGATCCATCCATACATGATGGCGCCGAAGCGGACGCCTGAGATGAAGTCCGCCGAGCGTGGTACAGCGGGATAATGCCACATATACCTGTCCCGACACAAAACTGCCCGAACCAATATCAAGCATGATACGGTCAAACGTTTTTCCCTGCGCCTTATGAATCGTGACTGCCCATGCCAATTTCAACGGATACTGGATGAATGATCCGATTGTTTCCGACTCGATCTGTTTGGTCGAGGGATCAAAATAAAATCGATGCATGTCCCAC
>CAZNAO010000050.1:0-3439 GCA_964571295.1 uncultured Gammaproteobacteria bacterium
AGTCGCGTGCATTTCTTGATTTCTGTGTCGACACCAGTTTTGGTGATCGGTATCCTCTCAATTCTACTGATCAAGTGAAATACCCGATACAGGAAAAGTTGCATATGGGTCAAGCTTGTGAAGACGCTGATGCGTGCATGTCACAGCGTGATGTTGCAGACACCTGTAGCGAAACCACCATTCCAAGCACTGAATCGAACGACCCCTGGTATCAACCAGGAAGAAAACTGCAAGTGTGTGACGCTTCACTCGCCATACCGGCACTCATCCAAGAAGTGTGTACCCAGCAATATGGCAAGGGTGATTATGTGCGCGTAGCTGGTACCGGAGAATTGTCCGGACTGCAGGTGTGCCAGCGTTCTGACGGGTGGACGCCGACCACGCTTGAGGAAATGCGGAAGTATACGCCGCCGAGCGGGGGTAGTAGCGGCACGCAAACTTCCATATTCGGAATTGACGTAGAACTTCAGCCTGTTGCACTTGTGCAGCCCAATCCCAGAATCGGCATCCCCGGTACCGTATTTTCGAGCATTTCAAGTGAAAACAACATTACAACTGACGATGAAGGAGCTACATGGCTCAATATTCCTTTTCTTGGCGAGTATATTGCCGCAATCTACAAATACAGTGTCGGACTCATCTCTCTCGTTGCCGTATTGGTGCTTATTATTTCAGGCGTGCAGATCGTTACCTCTGCCGGCAACAGTGAGACTATTAGCGCAGCAAAACACCGCATCACTTCGTCCGTTGTTGCGCTCATCCTGACTGCCGGATCATATACGATCTTGTATACCGTCAACCCTGAGCTGGTGAATCTGCGTGGGTTGAAGTTACTGGTGGTGCCCCAGAAAAAACTTAATTTTACCGCCCAAGCTGATGATATACCAAAAGCAATTGAGAATGCAGGACTTAACCAAGTCGTTGCTGGTCCAGGTGCTAATCCGAATATACCTCCTCAACTCCCCACTGCCCAAAATCCGATTCCCTATTTAATCGGTGCTTTACCTTCTTCAATATCCACCTGTTCAGCAGATTCAATTACGTATACTGCTCAAAAATTGGCAGAACAAAATGTGTGTGTTGGATCTTGTCACTGTGCGTATACAGCAAGCCATTTTCTAAAATATGCAGGATGTGATATTTCTTACAGTGGTAGTGCACCAGCACTTGCCGAAATTGCAGCACGTCTCGGCTGGACGAAGGTTATGGTTACCGATCAAAATAGAAAAAATTTACCTCTCGGTCTTGCGGTATTAGAAGATTCTGATATCAAAAAAGGAAGTCCTATTGTGCACGTCGGTATTTCACTTGGCAAAGGAAACCTTTTTGACGCAAGTGATTACAAAACTGTATTTAACAAAGTGAATAGTGCGACTGGAAATACCTGTCCTTCAACCATCATCTTTGATCTCAACCCTAATGATAATACCAAAAATTGCAGTGGCTGTTCACGTATTCCTTCTGAAGCTCCTGCGACTGGACGATTTGCTTCTCCTAGCTGGACTAAACCGGGTGGTAAATATGAAGGTTCCCTTATACAAGGAAAAGGAGGTGCTCCTTTCTGCAAAGGTATTCAATTTTGGGGTATCCGAACTTTGGATAAATATTGGGACTATATTTATGTTCCACCCTCAATTCCCCCCTCTCCATAATCCCTACTGAGATTCTTCCGCTGCCGTAGGTTCCAAATATTTCGGTTTTGAATCTTCAGGAACAGTTACCGTGGCAGCACCTTTATCAAGACCCTTGTCTTTACACTCATTGAAATTCTTGACACGTGATATATTCGAATCACGCGGGAGTGTTCCTCCACCGGGTCCTGCTCCATACATTGCAAATACCCATGCAACAAAACTATCAGGTTTATTTTTATTTTGTGATGAATACTGTTGTCGCGCATTTGCAGGAATATCAGAGTCAGATCCTGTGTAACTTGTTTTTTTCTTTGCCAATGGATAATAATATTGTAGTTTTGCTATCAGTGCATCCACACCACCTTCGGGAGTCAATAGTTCGGGAATGGTGAAACATCTGCCAATCTTGCTCTTGTAGCCTCGAATTCCTTGTGATTTATCACAATATGAATTATCACCAAACGTAATCTGTCCGAGCCCGAGTCCATGACTGAACCTCCAGTCAATACCATAATCCGGAGGACTGCCCAAATCTGCTAATTTCCGATTACCTGAGGCGCCGTCATCATTGCGTATAGGAGATGAATTGACCTCTTCGCGCCGTGCCTTATCCAGGGCAAAGTATGCGTCTCTCGTGGCTGGCAAATTTGACGGCGGCTGGAATGTGGATCCCTGATATCGTTTCCCTGATTTGAGAAAATCGTATCGTGCACCAATACCGTTAGAAAGCGGATAATCTTCATCATGCCCTATTGCAGACGGATTGCCTCTTGATTCGTGCCTCACAATTACATATCCAAAGCACGGATCGATTCCTGCTTTTTTGGCAGAGGCGATCGCAAGCGCCACATTCCCCTCTCGTGAACCTTCATCAAGCTTGAGATCCTGGCCCGTAACCGCCTTATAACTTGTCGGCGACACCTCAGTCACGACAACTAATGGCATCTGCCGTACGATCGATAACTTCAACCCACGCAGATTCACCAGCTCAGGGTTGACGGTATACAAGATCGTATATGATCCGGCAGTCAGGATGAGCGCAACAACGGACGAAGTGATGCGGTGTTTTGCTGCGCTAATAGTCTCACTGTTGCCGGCAGAGGTAACGATCTGCACGCCTGAAATAATAAGCACCAATACGGCAACGAGAGAGATGAGTCCGACGCTGTATTTGTAGATTGCGGCAATATACTCTCCCAAAAATGGAACGCTGAGCCAGACTCCGCCACGATCGTCAGTGACGATATTGGTTTCGTTGCTAATGCTCGAAAATACGGTACCGGGTATCCCGATCCTCGGATTCGGTTGTACGAGATCGACCGGTTTGACTTGTGTAGTGAAACCAAATATCGAAGTAGTCACTCCTCCGGACGCACCGCTCGGCGGCGTATACTTCCGCATTTCTTCAAGTGTCGTAGGAGTCCAGCCGTCAGAACGCTGACAGACTGCAAGTCCTTCCAAACCATCCGTACCATCTACGCGCACATAGTCTCCTTTGCCATATTGCTGGGTACAGATTTCCTGTATGACACTCGGGACGATGATGTTACCCAGATCGCATACCTGCAGTTTCCTGCTCGCATTACTTGGATCGTACCAAGGATCATTCGCTTCGGTACTACTTTCTACACTACCGGTACACGTGTCAGCAGATCCTCGCTGTGACATGCACACGTCAGAATCTTCACAGGCATGTCCCATAGGGTATTTTTGTTCCAGCGGATAATGTACCTGGTTAGTGGAATTCATGGGATACCGATCACCAAAACTGGTGTCGACACAGAAATCAAGAAATGCACGCGACT
>CAZNAO010000051.1:0-2927 GCA_964571295.1 uncultured Gammaproteobacteria bacterium
CACCCACATGAGGTCGGAATCCAGTTACACGTGATGCCATAATTCCTTCTCCACGAGTATCCATAACAAACTCTCCTCGATAGCCCAAAAGTCCACGAGTTGGAATTTCAAAAATAATACGAGTATGCCCTCCCTCAGGCATCATATTGACCATCATTCCTTTTCGCTTACTCATCTTTTCAATGATCGTACCCACATATGCATCTGGCACATCAATCGTCACCTCTTCAAAAGGCTCTACTTTTTCTCCATTTTCTTCTTTGATAATTACTTTTGGCTGCGAAACCTGAAGTTCAAATCCTTCACGTCGCATATTTTCAAGCAAAATGGCAATATGCATTTCTCCACGTCCATAGACCGTAAAACGATCTCCACTTCCAAATTCCACATGAAGACCCACATTCACCTCAAGTTCTTTTTCAAGTCGTTCACGAATTTGTCTACTAGTAACATAGGTTCCTTCTTTTCCTGCAAAAGGAGAATTGTTTACCAAGATGTCCATAGAAATAGTCGGATCATCTACCTTGATAGCTGGAAGAGCCTCCTGATCCGCTGAAGCACAAATCGTTTCTCCGATATAAATGTCGGGAATTCCCGCAATCATGACGATATCCCCGGCCTCTGCCGTAGCAACTTCTTCACGAGCAAATCCTTTAAAATTCTGAATTTTAGTAATGTTTCCCGTTCGAGTAGTCCCATCTTCATTTTTGATAAACACTTTATCACCCTGCTTTACCACACCTTCATAAATACGACCAACAGCAAGACGACCAAGATAATTGTCGTACGCAAGGTTGAATGGCTGCATACGAAGTGGCTTTTCAATATCATGTGGAGCGGCAGGAACTTTTTCGAGAATAGTATCAAGTAATGGTTCAAGGTTTTTTGCATCATCAGTTAAATTCTTTTTTGCAACACCAAGTTTGCCGATCGCATACACAGTTGTGAAATTGAGCTGTTCATCGTTTGCCCCAAGATCCATGAATAATTCGAGTACCATATCATGAGCTTCTTGTGGTCGCGCAGCTGGTTTGTCAATTTTATTGAGAACCACAATTGGCTTCAATCCGATTTCAAGAGATTTTTTCAATACAAATTTGGTCTGAGGCATAGGTCCTTCTTGTGCGTCAACAACTAACAATACGGAATCGATCGAGCGAAGCACGCGTTCAACCTCAGAACCAAAGTCTGCGTGACCCGGAGTGTCCACGATATTCACTTTCGTCCCTTTGTAGAAAAGTGACGTATTCTTCGCATAAATCGTAATACCGCGTTCTTTTTCAAGCGTATTTGAATCCATGGTCTGACCCTCTTCGGTAATCATACCGCATTCGCGAAGCAAAGCATCGGTCAAGGTGGTCTTGCCGTGGTCTACGTGCGCGATAATTGCAATGTTTCGAATTTCCATATTTGAAGACAAAAGCCTCGATTCGAGGCAAGATATGGCGGAGTATAGATGAAAGTAGCCTTTTTGTCAAGCAAAAGATTGAGATACAAAAAACAACATACGGTCCATGTATCACGACGCAAATTCTTGAGTCGTGTTCCACGTGTCGTATGTCGTCTGAAAAAACTATCCGGTACAATTTACCGTCCCATCTTAGTAAGAAGACTGATCATCGCGGGCCTCGTCTTCATGCGTCCCATCCAGGAGACAATCGACGTATAGGGAGTAAAATCATACTCGAGTCCGAATCCCGTATTGATGACCGCGGCAACACTGAGATCTGCCAGTGTGAATTCGGTCCCGACCATAAAGTCGCGCTTTTCAAGATGGTCGTTGAGAATAGTAAGAAATGGTTTTACATCCTCCCCGGCTTTGATCGCCATGTCTTTAGATCCAACATTGAATAATACGAAATACAAAATCGTATCAAAATATTTCTGAACATGAAGAGTGCTCCACCATATCCATTTGGATACATTCGCCTTGTCCTCAAGTGTTCTTCCGAGCAATTCCGGCCTATATTTCTCCGCCAGATACTGGTTGATCGCCTGTGACTCCCACAACACGAATTCCCCATCAACCAATACCGGTACTTTTCCGTTTGGGTTCAATTTCAAAAACCACGAACTTTTCTGTTCGCGCGCTTTCATGTTGAGTTCCTTCTGTTCATACGGCACATTCAATTCTTCAAGGAGCCAGACACATCTTCCTGCACTTGAATTCGCAGATCCATACAGTGTAATCATATTCATGAAGATAATAAAACTAATCTAACACATGAGAAGTCAGTATATCCGATAATCTGTTTCTGTTCAACTGTGGAAAACTATACCGAAAGGGTGGTATCTGAACCTTTTTGGTGTTCAATTTTCTTAGGAATACCAAGAGCACGCCCGAGAGCAATTCCCATGGCTCCGGATACTACGAACGCAAATGAGCTCACGGGAAATACGACCGTAACAATAGTAATGACCAATTTGGGCAATCCAAATACAAACAGCGAAAGCGTCAAAATTTCCTTCCATGTGTATCGCGCTCCCCGATCATGGGAGCTTACTGCACTATAGAGTCCATATGCAATCGACGTGAATATCAGGATAAAGACAAGCAGCCCCACACCCCAAAGTAAAAACGTAAAGGCAGTAATGATGAGTAAGACAACTAACTGTCCGCGCCCACCAAGTGTATCAAGAAAGGTAATAAGCTGATTTTTTGATATGGTCGTGTCAGGAAAACGAGTCAATCGATCATTCACGACTTCGGGCGTACTCGAAGTTTTGGTCACCACGGCACGAGACGTGATCAAAAATCCGGTCTGTGTTGAGGTAGTAAGGAATGTATCCAGGCTCGGAGTATTCGTAGTCGTATCGACGACGATAACCATGTGTTCGCCTTCGTATTCAAAATACCTGACATACGGCTGCTCAAGATCGGTGACGGACAAAGTACCGTCGCTCACGTGTGCCGTGAAATCCGGCAA
>CAZNAO010000052.1:0-2788 GCA_964571295.1 uncultured Gammaproteobacteria bacterium
GTACCCACGTTACCGATCACAGCCGCGAGCACGGTCTCATCGAGCTGCTCCATGTACTGGTGTGCCATAATGAGGTCAAGGCGATATTTACGCGCTTCGGAGAGAATGTTCGCGAAGCTCTCGGTCGCAAAGTTCTGGAACTCATCGACGTAGAGGAAGAAATCCTTACGTTCACGCTCTGGCATGTCAACGCGCTCCATAGCAGCGAGCTGCAGACGCGTGATAAGCATACCGCCGAGGAGGCGTGAATTATCTTCACCGATACGACCCTTGGAGAGGTTCATGATAAAAATCTTGCGCTCATCCATGATCTCGCGAATATTGATACGCGACTTCACCTGCGCCACGATATTACGGATAACTGAAGCTGACAAAAACTGACCGATTTTATTCTGGATCGGAGACACCGCTTCGGTGCGGAACTTTTCTGTATAGTTGGCAAACTCCGTCTGCCAAAAAGCTTTTACTACCGGGTCTTTGGAATTTGCCACCACTCGATTACGATACTCTTCATCCGCAAGCATGCGGTTGATACCAAGGAGTGTGGTTCCGGGGAAATCCAAAAGCGCGAGAATGGTATTATTCAAAATATATTCCATACGCGCACTCCACACGTCTGGCCAAATTTTCTTGAACACGCCCATGAGGCCGGATGCTACGAGGTGTTTCTGTTCCGGGCGAATAGTTTCGAGAATGTTGAAACCAATCGGATAATTAATATCGGCCGGATTGAAATATACCACATCATTGATGCGGTTTGGTGGAATATAATCAATAATTTTTTCCGCGAAGTCTCCGTGCGGATCGACAAGCCCAATACCATGTCCGCCGTAAATATCATTCAAGACCATATTCTCGAGGAGTGTCGTCTTGCCCATACCTGTCTTTCCTACCACATACATGTGGCGACGTCTATCGTCGAGCTTAATACCAAACTTACGGTTTTGATTACGAAAATTTGTCGCCGCAAAAAAGTTAACCTCGGGGTTAACTTTCATTTCTGGTTTTGGAGAAATGATGTCACTCATACAAATAGTATACCTCTTCTATGAGTGGAAAACAAGCTGATCAATGCCCCACCTCTTCTGTTACGACCTCTACTCTATACGTAAAAATTTCTATTCCCGGTTTTTCCCACGCATCAGGAGGAAGGTCAGCCTTCAGGCAGAGTGATGACAAAAAATTATGCTTCTCAAGCATTTCGTCCCATACCTGCGGCAAATAGGTGGCGTTTTTATCACCCCGCCGCACGATCACCCCATCCACTCCGACGATCAATTTATCCATGATTTCTTGTGACGACGAATATTCGAGTCTTTTCGGCTCAGTCAAAACCGATACTTCAATTTCTATATCACGAAGCTCATCCTTGGTAACAGGAAAAAATCGAGGGTCTTCAAAAGCCGCAGCGACCGCGTTGTCGATAACATCGAGGTACAGGGGTTGCATCGCCTCTAGATGTCCCATACACCCTCGGAGCTCAACGATGTTCTTCTTGAGCGTCACGAAACACGCCCGATTTTTCTCAAGAGCTTCGGTTACCAGAAACTGCACATCGCTGTCAGCCCCGAGCTTCTCCCCTGTCTCCAACCGATGCTCGATTGCTTGCCGAGCAATGAGCAGAATAGATTTTTTATCCTGAACGCTAAACATAGTTAACGGGCGATAAAAGCACGGTATTCTCTGATGATATTATGAAATGCTGGTGAAAATTTTTCCGGTGTCTCTTCCATCGCCTTGTACAAACTTTCACATTCCGCCCATTGGAGCGGCTCCTCGACTTCGTGCGGGCTGATCGAGAACGGCCCCGGATACACAATTTCGTAGAGCGTCAGAAATTCATTGTTGTTTGGCAGATCGTGATTAAAAAAGGTAAAAAGTTCGGTCAGGTGCAGGTCGGGCAGTTGAGCATTATAAAAAATTTCTTCCTGAAGTTCTTTCAAGATACCCTCAAGAGGAGTATCGCCGGCCAGCACATGTCCGCCAACCGAATGCTACCAAGTACCGGGACTCTGCGTCATCTGGAGACTTCGACGCTGAATGAGCATTTCACGTTTTGTATCATCTTTAAAAACCAAAGCAGAGACTGTACGATGAACCAGCCCCTTGGAGTGACATTCGGTCCATGTTGCTGTCCCGACTTTGTTCCCTTGCATGTCAAACACATCGTACACCTCGTCCTGCATAAAAATCTTCAACTGTCATTCCCGCGAAAGCGTGAATGACACATGATTAGCTTTCAATAATTTCAACACGCTGTACCATCACCGGCGCCACCGGACGCGACATCTCCCAACCACTGCTCGTAACTTCCGCGGTCGCGATTTTGTCTACGACATCGAGACCGTTCAGCACCTTTCCAAAAATAACATAGTTCTTTGGCAGATCATTATCCTGGTGCATGATGAAGAATTGGCTACCATTCGTATTTGGACCGGCGTTTGCCATTGCCACAGTTCCACGAGTGTACTCACCCTCAAACGGCTCATCATCGAAGCGATAACCGGGCCCACCCGTACCGGTTCCTTCTGGGCAACCACCCTGAATCATGAAGCCGTCAATGACGCGATGAAAAATAGTATTGTCATAAAAATTCTTGCGCGCGAGTGTTACAAAATTATCTACCGTCTTTGGCGTTTTGCTGGCGGTAAAATCAATCGTGATGTCTCCTGCAGTGGTATGAAGTACTGCACTATACTTTTTGTTTGTGTCGATGGTCATAACAAATGTTTAAAATTGTCATCCTGAGGCGCAGCCGAAGGATCTAAGGGTCTTTAACGGTAAACGC
>CAZNAO010000053.1:0-2656 GCA_964571295.1 uncultured Gammaproteobacteria bacterium
TACTTACTGAACCCAAGTACTTTCCGGTAAAAATCACTACTACAAATGAGATCAGCGCGATACTCGCCACTTTCATTGGAAAAACGCACAAAATAATCAAGTTCAGTACCATATTTGAGGTATACGTAGCGAAGATCAGTATCTTCTTCTGAACCCTTACTACTGGCAGTAGGTTTACCTATAGCCAAAGTTACTTCTACAGGTGTCATTCCAAGTGACACATCTCCAATACCAGTGACAACTTGAAGACGATTTTGATATTGATACCAACCCCACACACCTAAGCCCACTAAAATCGTAAGTAACAAAAAAACTCCTGTAATTTTTCCCACTAAACGCCACTTTTTATGCTTTGTAATATAATAAATTCCTGCCACGGTTAGCAAAATAAGTGTTATTAAAATAAACGCAGATCCTAGTGTCATAATTTTATTTTAAAAAATGGTTAGTTAATATTTTTTACAGACCCTCTCACCCCTGCTTGTATTAACCTGTTCTAGATGAAAAAAAATTTTACGAGAATGCGTCTTTGCACCAACCCCATTTCTACTTCTGATTCCGATTTTCAATTTTGGCGGAAGATGAGGGATTCGAACCCTCGATACCCTTTCGGATATACCGCCTTTCCAAGGCGGCGCACTCGACCACTATGCGAATCTTCCCTGATACAACCGTATCATCCTAACAAAAAAGCCCTGCATTGTACAGGGCTCCAGCATGTTTACACCATATGTTTACTTACATGGACTTTTCTAAATTCAGTAATAATATCCATGACTGCGTCGACTGTGTCCACAATCTGATATAGTTCATCATCTTCACTCGCGATAGTTTCATACTTATGCACCAGACTTTTCTTGATAAATACATGTAAGGGTTCCCAGAAATCATGACCCACGAGAACTACCGGCACACGTTCCATCTTTCCTGTCTGGATCAAAGTCAAAATTTCAAACAACTGATGCAAGGTACCGAATCCGCCCGGGAAGAATACAAATGCTTTCGCAGGTGCCGTGATAATGAGTTTCCGAGTAAAGGGAAATTGAAAACCGATCGCACGCTTGACGTATGGATTGATGCGTTCACGAGCTCCAAAACGCATATTGATCCCTATTGACTGCCCTCCGCGCTCAAAACACCCTTTATTTGCTGCTTCCATGATACCTGGCCCTCCTCCGGTCATCACAGAAAACTTTTTATCGGCGAGACGCCCACCAAGCTCATGAGCCATGTCGTAAAACTGAGAATCAGTACCAACCTTATGACTACCAAATATCGTAACATTTTCAATCACTCCCGTAAGGAAATCGAAGCCTTCAACCAATTCCGCCATAATGCGGAAGATTTTCCAGTCGACTGCCGGACCGCATTGGAAACTGTCGGGAGACAATTCACATACCGGACGCCCATCGGCTGTTTTTTCGATAACCGCATAGGCATCCACTGCGTTATCTACCACGGTCCAGCGATCGATATCCTGGGGATCGGTCGCACCGATCGAAGCTGATTTACTTTTCAAAAAATTCAACAACGGATTCCAAAAATCACTATCCACCAAGACTATCGGGGACTGAGCCATCTTCCCCATTTCCATAAGATCAACCACTTCAAAAAATTCATCCATGGTTCCGAACCCACCCGGAAACAGGACAAACGCATTTGCCGGGCTCGTCAACATCACTTTTCTGGTGAAAAAATAATAAAATGCAGTTGACTCAGTGACATATGGATTAATGCGCTGTTCAAATGGTAGCTGTATATTCAGACCGACCGATTTACCTCCTGCCTCATGCGCACCGCGATTTGCCGCCTCCATAATACCCGGGCCGCCACCGGTAATCGTGGTAAAACCCCCACCTGCAAGATACCCGCCCAATTCACGTGCGATTCTATAATAGAGGTTATCTTCAGCAAATCTGGCCGAACCTAAGATGGTTACTTCTTTTCCCATTTTCGCAAGAAATTGATACCCTTCGACAAATTCCGCCATGACCCGAAAAATACGCCACGCTTCACGAAAATCTCCGGATTCATTGATTTCATGACTATAATCTTTTCCAATAGGTTTTGGCATAGAGAGGTAAAGGGAAATTTCTAATTATTCTAAATAAATTCAAAATTACCATTTTGATATTTTATTTGAACTTATTAATACAGTTCGATTAACTCGAGATAATTCTTATACTCGACCCTTCTCAAGCACATTTCCAATCTGGATTACTCGAGCATCAGCGAGACGGGGTCCGATACATTGCACTCCTACCGGCAGACCTGACTTGACCACACCGCCATGTACACTCAATGCAGGTAGTCCTGCCACTGAGGCTGGACTCACAAATACATCTGCCAGATACATCGCAAGCACATCCCCTTTTTTCTCTCCGATTCCAAATGCAGGGAATGGTGACGTCGGAGTAATCAGTGCATCGACCACACCAAATACCGTTTCAAATTCTTCAATGATACGTGTTCGGACTTTCTGAGCTTTGCGATAATATGCATCATAATACCCACTCGAAAGCGCATAGGTACCAATCATGATTCGACGTTTGACTTCTTCAGGGAAGCCTGAAGCTCGTGACAGGCTGTATACATCAACCAGTGAATCCGCCACCACTTGTGTTCCGTAGCGAATACCGTCGATTCTTCCGAGATT
>CAZNAO010000054.1:0-2367 GCA_964571295.1 uncultured Gammaproteobacteria bacterium
ATATTCCTCCGGATGAATTGAATATTATCGAAAAAGGAAAAAATTACGGATGGCCAGTGTGTTATGGTAACCGTATTCATGACGTGAACTTCGATACCAAACAGTATATTGTCGATCCATGCGCGTCGACCGTCCCGAGCTATTATGATTTTCCCGCGCATGTAGCTCCGCTCGGGCTTGCTTTTGTTCCTGAAGAGAGTTTTTGGCCAGAGGAATATTGGAATAATTTATTGGTCGCGTATCACGGATCCTGGAATCGGAGCGTTCCTATCGGATACATGATCACTCGTTTTGTTATTGATAACAATGGTCAGATTGTTGGGGAACAACCATTTATCGAAGGCTGGCTTACGAAGAAAAATGAAGCACTAGGGCGTCCGGTTGACCTTGTCTTCATGAATGGCGATCTGTATATTACTGATGATCATGCAGGCGTTATCTACCGCGTACGATATGGACGCTCGGATGCTCCACCGGTTACTGAAGAACCTACGGTCAGTCCCGCGGATATGATTGCCGTAGACGGTCTTGATCAACCGGGTGTCGTGTTTTCTTATGATACTGATCAACAAACGGTTACTCTTCATGGGCGCGCACGCGGAACCATGTTTTTTGAGGCGAGCTTTCCTGTCGTCGTGACTGATGATATCGGTACCATCGTCGCTCAGGGAATTGCGACTGCGAATGGCGATTGGATGACTGAAGATTTTGTTCCATTCAGTGCTGTGCTCACTAAGATTGATGATCCTATGACTCCCGAGGGTAAAGTGACATTCAGCAAAGACAATCCGTCGGGGCTACCAGAACATGACTGGAGCGTGTCTTTTGATGTTACGTTTACCCCGTAATTAGGTATGAAATATTTCATCGGAATTTTGGTAATCGCGCTCGGTGTCTTCATGGTTGTACGGACACAATGGTTTATTGAGAATTTCGGGTATAGTGACTGGGCAGAATCAAAATTTGGAGGAGGGGGAACTCGGCTTATGTATAAAGTACTCGGCATTTTGTTTATCGTCGGATCGATTCTTGCGATGACCGGAGCGCTTGGGGAAATATTTTTGAGTGTATTTGGAAATTTGTTTATTGGCGGTAGTCGCTAAGTGTATGACGTATCACACGGGAAATCATCTCATTGATCCACATACGCTTCTTGCCAAGGGGGGTGTCGTTGAAGGCATGCATGTGGCTGATCTCGGATGCGGACGGACCGGACATGTCGTGTTTCCCGCTTCTCAGGTCGTCGGCGATCGCGGAGTCATCTATGCGGTTGATATTTTGAAAGATGTCCTCGAGTCGGTGCGCAAGCGTGCGGCCCTTGAAGCGATCCACAATGTGGAAACGGTCTGGGCGGATCTCGGTCTGCCTCGCGGGCTTGCGATTCCGGAGAAAACGCTTGACCTCGGATTTTTTATTAACGTGTTGTATCACTTTGACTCATACGATACGCCGTTGTCTGAGGTAGCACGGGTACTCAAACATAAAGGCAGGATTATCGTGGTCGACTGGATGAAAAAACTTTCGGTGCTTGGTCCTGCGGCTGAATCGATGGTTGATTTTGAAAAAGTCGTTTCATGGGCGCGTGAGAACGGATTTGCCGTTCAGGAAGATGTCGTAGTCGGACCGTATCATCGGGCAGTGGTGCTCTATCGGGCATAATATTGATTTAGTCAAAAGTCCATAATGTCATAAGTGTTTTAACACGTCATTCCCGTGAAAACGGGAATCCAAGTGTCGAATATAGAATCCCAGATTCCCGCGTTCGCGGGAATGACGTTCTGTAGGAGGTTTGATTTGATAGATTTTAGTCTCTTTGACTTTAAGCTCTTGTGTATGGAGGGGAACCGAAAAACCGGCGAGATTGCCGAGGGAATTGCTGTTGGGTTTCTTGAACAAAAAGGGTATACAATTGTTGCACGTAATTTTATGAAAAGGTTTGGCGAAGTGGATATTGTCGCGTGGCATGATAAACCGTATTTCGGGGAGACCCTATGCTTTATCGAAGTAAAGTATCGGAAGCACAATGATGGGAGTGCCGAGCGGTCGGTCGGGAACATGAAGCAAGAACGTATGAGGAAGGGTTCGATTGCGTTTTGTCTTGAACACGGTATTGATAGTGAGCATACCCCGATCCAGTTTGAGCAGGTAAGTATCTATGGCGAAGGAGTCGGGCAGCAGATCTTTCATTATACGATTATTTGACAATTTCAGTGATCTATGATAGTATTGACGTATTAGTAGCATCATCAAATGCTGCTTTTTTTAAACTCATTTTTTTACTTATTTTTCTTAAATTATCTAACCTTAGAGCCTTATGGCATCAGAAATCGTCAAAAGCATACAGTACATCTGTGAAGAAAAAGGACT
>CAZNAO010000055.1:0-2169 GCA_964571295.1 uncultured Gammaproteobacteria bacterium
AGTCTTGAAAGTTTCACTTCTCCATCTGAAACGGAATCAGGTGATGAATCAAAACCGGTGGTCTTTACGCTTGGACTCAGTGGATCTGCAGACATGACCAATGTGGAAAAGCCAAAGTCAAACATCAAATTGACGCTTTCGACCCCGGATTTTCCTACCGGACAGTCGGCTGAACTCGAATTCCGGACACTTGAAGAAAATAAATATTTCAAATTGAATAAAGTTCCGACCTTGGGAACCCTGAATCTTGCGGCACTTGCCGGAAATTGGGTAAATTTGGACACGAAGGCACTCAAGGAACAGTTTGGGTCGGCAACATCGACTGAAAACACCACATCGACCGATACACTGAGCGAAGACAAGAAAACCCGGATTAAAAATATCATAACTTCCGCACAATTGTTTGATATAACCGAAGACAAGGGTGATGCTGAGGTCGGGGGAATTGCGGTATATCACTATATGGTAACCCTCAATGAAGCCGAGGTTATGCGGGTTACACGTGAAATCCATGAGATCAGAGAAGGAAAATCCTTGACGATTGATGAGGAGAAAAAGATGACCGAATTTTGGGCAACCGCCGAAATCCAGAATGGAGAAGTGTGGATCGGCAAAAAGGATTACTATCTCTACGGAGTTTCGTTTGATATGAAGATGGAAAAGACTGAAGATGGAAAAGTATCAAAGGGAGAAGTCGCAGCCGATCTTCAATTGCGAAACTTCAATAAGCCAGTGACTGTAGAGACCCCTGCAAATGCACTTACGATTCAGGATTTTATGGGACAGGTGATTGGTATCGTGATGATGCAGTCATTCGGAACTGGAATGCTGCCTCAGTAATACCGTTCAGTTTGATAGCAAACCGCGACATTTCTGTCGCGGTTTTTTTATGCTAAACTATATATCACTATGCTTGAATTATTGGCACAATATAAACCAGTGTTCGTTGGGCTCCACATGCTTGGATTTATTTTCGGACTTGGAGGGGCTACGATTGCTGATATTTTATTTTTCAGGTTTCTGGCAGATCTCAAGATCAGTAAAAAAGAGCATGTGGTCCTGGGTGCATTGTCTCAAATTGTCTGGGTAGGACTTGCAGTATTGTGGATAAGCGGTATTCTCATCTTTTTAGGAGATATTGAACGCTACAGCAGTTCTTCAAAGTTTTTGCTGAAAGCGGTGGTGGTCGCGGTTGTTACGGTGAACGGGGTCTTGCTCAATAGTGTGGTTGCGCCCAAGCTTATGAAAATCGACTGGAAGTTGGGGCGGAATGCCAAACGTCGCATATTGAGAAGATGTGCCTTTGCACTTGGAGGAATTTCAATGGTTTCATGGTACTCGGCATTCATTTTAGGTTCTCTGCGCTCTCTTCCGTATTCATTTGGACAATTATTGACGGCATATATCGTACTCTTGGTTTTGGTAGTGGTCGGAAGTCAATGTATTGAAGCACTGTTCGCATGGAAACGGTCGCGAGTACGGTGATACTAGATAACTAGATACAAAAAACCGGCAAGAGCCGATTTTATATAACGAATGTCTATCGCAATTTCTCTTGAAGATGTATTCGGTAGTCAGGAGTAAATCGTGTAGAGTCATGGTCGTAGTTGAGATTGAAAAAACCCGTTGCGACAACGATTCCGACTGCGACAAGTGCTACGCACCATACTCCGAAGAGGCTAAAACCCAGCCCCGGACGAATACTGTTTTTCCAGCGGAGGAAGCTGAGTCCGATCAGAAATACAAAGATCACCGGAATCATGAGAGTGAGATAAGCTCCGAATACGAACACGTATTGCAGGGGTACCGTAAGAATGTCAGAAACAGGAAAGTCGATATAACGTTCGGGTGAGTTGATGAGAATGAATGGGGCAAAAAACGTAAGCGCCATCATGGCGACAAAACTTCCGACCGTGATACAGATTCCAACCGCGAGGCCTGCTATTCTGGCGATATTTCGCACCACGGTCGCAGTAGTCTTCGTTACTGCGTGAGAGGTCGAGTGCGCCGCACGCGTTACGGTTTCTTTTGCTTTCGTCGTATCGATTTCAGAAATTTTTTTTTTGCCCGTTTCAAACATGTCTTTGAACTTTTTTTCGATATCTTTGATGGTAGGGGATTCGCCGCGAAGCTCCGATTGCTTCAATGGCGTATCTGCCTCAGGTAGCA
>CAZNAO010000056.1:0-2106 GCA_964571295.1 uncultured Gammaproteobacteria bacterium
GAATGATCAGGGCGGGGCAGTGTGGGAGTAGCGAGAAATGCACGCAGGAAATTAGAGAAATACAGCAAATATGCACATACATGAAATAGTGAATAGAAACACCATTTGAGACGAGTGGTGTTTTGTTTTTCAGTAAAAATAAAAAAGAACACCATTGCGGTGTTGGATAGATTTTTTGAGAGCTCCGCCCGATGACTCTCGTGTCAGGGGCGGAGCTTTTGCGTTACCTCTTTCTAATCGAGGTTGTCGTCCGAGTCTGCCATCTGTGGCCAGCTTTTCCGGACGCTTTTCGGGATGTTGCCGTCCTCGAGCATCTCGGAGGGAACCTTGATGTAGAGTCCGGAGTTGTTTTTGTCCCGCGCCTGCACCTCGTACACCCCGTGCCTGAACCCTGGAGGGAGAATGTTACCTGCGGTGTCGAAGCGGATGAGCACCGCATCACGCAGTCTCCTGATCTCCAGGATTTTCACTTGGAGAGCGTCTCCGTCCTCTTCTCCGATGTACTCACGCACCCCGTCGCTCAGGATGCGCAAGAGGATGCGTTCTTCCATCCAGAACATCTTGTGGATGCTGGTTTTTTCGTTGGTATCCAGCATCAGTTCTGTGTAGAGTTCCGACCACTTCATTTCCTTTCTCCTTCTTCGGTCAGTCCGATTCCTCGGACGTTGTTGTTTGCGGTTCTGGCAGAATGTCTTCATCTGCCGCACCGTTCGTCACGATGACATGCTCGGGCTTGATCTGCATGATTTTGCCCATTGCTTCCATCATCGCTCCGACGAGCGCTTGCTCCTGCTTACGCGAGAGCGAGTCCTTGAAGATGACTTCGATCTCATACTGATCGATCGCTACTTTCTCGATCTCGACCATCTGCATCAAGCGCTCGATCAGTCGTTTGCCGGACGTGCTTTCTGCTTTCAGCCGTTCCCAGTCTTTTTTCTTGGTCGGGAACGTGATCGCGATTGGGTTTCGTGCGATTTGGATATTCGCACTGAAGGTGATCGTACGGTTTTGAATATTCAGGTCCGCGCGGACTTTCATTGGAATTTTCCTGTGTGGCGCCGCGACAGTGCGGGCATCTGAACCTATCATGAATCGGCAGACCTGTCAATCGTGGCATGGAGTACCCGATTATTCTCCCTGCCATCTTTAATGGTTTTTATTTCTACTTTAGGAAATTGTGATTGTATATAGTGCGAAAGTTGCGCTGCTTGAGAAGGATCGATTTCGAAAAATGCGGAAACATGAAGTTGAAAATGAGAAATTAGAAATTGTATTTGATTTAGTAATTTTTTGTATAACGCAAGCCCGTTATCTTCGGCTACAAGCGCTGAGTGTGGTTCGTGCTGAATCGATGTTTCTTCGTCAAATTGTTCCTGGGTGAGATAGGGAAGATTGGCAGTTATAATGAGTTTGGAGCTAAGAGCCAAGAGTTCAGAGTTTTTTAATACGGGTTCAAGAAGATTGCCACGGAGAAACGTTATGTTTACGTTGTGTGCCGCGGCGTTTTTTTGGGCAATTTTTAATGCTTGTTTTGAAATGTCGATAGCAAAAGATTGGAGGATTGGAAAAATCGATTCTGAGTTTTTCCAAGGACTGGAAGATTTTAGGATTGAGATTGGGATACATCCGGTACCAGTACCAATATCGATTAATATTATTCCTTTTTCTATTTCTTTCAGCGCTGCTTCTACGAGCACCTCTGTTTCCGGTCGAGGTACAAGCGTGTGTTTACTGACCAGAAAATCAAATCCGAAGAATTCTTTGTGTCCAGTGAGATAGGCGAGGGGGATATCCTGTGCGCGTTTTTTTACTAATCTTTTAATTTTCAAATTATCTAATTTTCCGATTGTATATTCTGGATGTGCAATCAGAAATTCAATCGGTTTTTTGATGACGTGCGCAAGAAGGATTCGAGCATCTCTGGCATCAATTTTTACTGAAACGTCGGAGAGAAGTTTTGAAATTTTATGAGCCATGTTGAAAAGATACAAAAATACTATGATGGATTCATGTATATTGATCCATGCATCTTGTATTTTTAAGCGTCTAGCTGTTTATATTCTTCCGTGCGGATTGCTTCAATCACCGGACCCAAGTCTCCGTTTA
>CAZNAO010000057.1:0-1968 GCA_964571295.1 uncultured Gammaproteobacteria bacterium
CCTTATCTCATATTCGTGATGATAAAACTGGATTGTTTGTCATGCTCGATAGTGATCGTTATTTGGCTGTACCCGAATACCGTGCGTTTGAAAACATGGTGCACCTGATCAATGAAATACGATACCGAAAAAATCCTGAAGTAACCTTCATCATCGAGTCCACACGCATCGATAAGCCGCTCTTCAAGTTGTTTTCCGAACCTGACCGCCTCTACCGCACAGAGCTTGGTATCCGTCAAAAATTAAATCTACCTCCCTATGTAACACTCACGAAATATACGATCGCTGGATCGACCAGGGCAATAAGTAAAAAAAACGCCACAGTATTTCAAGAGCTTATTACTCGACGCTTGACTGAACACAACATTTCAGCTAAGATTAGCCAGATTTTTGAAACACATCCTCCTTACTACCAAGGCAAGTATTGGCATGGTATGATAGTAACCATGAAAGATCAGTTATGTAGTGTGCACGCAGAAAACCTGCATACACGCTTACCACTTGGTGTTGTTGTTGATTATAACCCTATCAATACCCTATCTCCCTGATATATGCTTACGATTGTCACCATACCCAATAACATTCTTGAAACTCCTGCACGCGAATTGACCAGGGAGGAAGTTGTGTCTCCCAAAATCCAGGCACTGATCGACGAAATGATCCCGACCATGTACCGAAGTGAGGGGATCGGACTGGCGGCACCACAAATCAATGAAAGTATTCGCCTCTGTATTATTGGAAAAAACGCAGTACAGCTCGACCGAAAAACCACAGTTCCGCATGAAGATTTGGTATTAATCAACCCTACATGGACAAAAAATAGTACTAAAACGAATAACGATCAAGAAGGATGTCTTTCAATCCCAGGCTTCTACGGTACCGTCAAACGATATTCGGATATCCGTGTCGAAGCACTTGATCGCAAGGGAAACAAATTCTCATTTGATGCCAAAAACTTTTTCGCTCGTGTCATACAGCACGAAGTCGATCATTTGAATGGAATTCTGTTCACTGCCAAAGCAACGGATATTCGGGAAATCAAAAAATAATTTTCAATGACTACATAATAAAAAACACCGATATTCGGTGTTTTTTATTTTAAAAGAAAAAATTTTAGAGCTCTTTGTCTCCACAATACGTTCCCGACAGTGCCCCTGAAACGGTGATTTGTTTCCCTGCGGTAGGTCCGGTCATACCAGTCCATGTAACTTCATCTGCACAAATAGTCTGTGTTGAGCCGACTCCTGAAGCTGGGGTCTGGAGTTTGGTGGGTGTAGCATAATTATCAGACCCAAAGTTTACACCTTGAGCATAACTAATATCATTATAAGATGCCCCTACCATATCAAGATCGGTACTATCAATTCGTCCGACGCCGAGAACATCGTCACAAGTATAATTAAACTTTTCTCCATTATACAGACTAACAATCTCAGTTCGATAACCCATGTTAACGCCCGTATATGAGAGAGCATTACTATATTGCGCACTAACATCAACACCATCGACAGTAACCTTGAGTGGACTGCAGCTCCCTGAACCGCTAGAAACACTAGTACTATCTGTATTTACACCGACCTCCGTACTAGACGAAGTCGAGCCACACCCTGCACCGACGAGCACGAGCGCAAACGCCGCAAGAGAGAGCTTGTATCCCATATTCTGCATAGAAAACATAATTAAAAATAACCCACCCCTTAACGTAAAGTATAATACGCTTACAAATTGCCTGCAACATAATGTCTGTGTAGAAATATAAAATACCTCCTATGCGATAAGCAGGACTGTCAAAAGAAAAATCAAAGCAAGGGTCTGTACAATAATATGTGGGTGTTGCTTCTTGACCTCAACCACGATACACAACAGAAGCGCAATTGAAAAAAAACAGATAAAAATCATGTATATCGATTGAGTAAACTGAACAACACCAGCAACAAAAGGTATTATTTTCTTTGCTTCCGTATAGGT
>CAZNAO010000058.1:0-1734 GCA_964571295.1 uncultured Gammaproteobacteria bacterium
TGAAGTCGTAACAAGGCATCCGTAGCGGAAGCTGTGGATGGATCACCTCCTTTCTGGAGTTCATTTCAACGAAAGTTGAAATATATCCAAAGTCAGTATTTGACTCGCAAGAGTAAAATCTGATTCTTGTTCTAAGTATAAGAAAACGTTCAATTGGTTTTTTGCCACTTGTATTGCGTGAAACATCTTCAAATAAAAAACACCCTTAATGGGGTGTTTTTTATTTTGGTTAATCATTGTGTATGCTATGAGTATTCCATACTTTATAAACAAAAAAACGCATAATGCGTCTTGTTTTTTTACGTATGTTTTCGTCCGATAGGCCACTCTCAATTGAGAGTGGCCACACGGACGAGACATGACTTCGGAGATCGGTTACGTCTGGGACAAACACCCAAGGAGAAGGATGATCGGAGACGCGACCAGAGCGAGTGCGAACCACTTCGCCAAGGGGTTGAAACATTCGAACTTCGCCGGAGAGTCATTCATAATGGAGCTCCTTATAGTGACGGGCAGAGGCCCTGGGAATCCGACCGTGCTGTCCGGCCAGAGGAGCACATATAGCGAGTGATCACTATCTGTGCTCCTCATCGGACAATTGGCCAAATTCTTTGGGCTTACCCAAAAAAAGAACAGACGATTATTGTATATTTTTTTTACGTATCCGTCAATGTTTTTGGTGGATAAGATGGGGAAAACGAATATCGGATATTGAATTTCAAATACCCGATTTATCATATCTCATTCGTCATTTTTTTCTTGTTTGACACATGTTGTTTCTCTTCGTATAATCAGTGTATTGTTTATCTCTTATTGCTATTGTTATGTCTGAGCGCCTTACTCGTATCCTCAACCTATCCAAAAAGACCGGGGACACGGTGATCGTACACGATCCCAGCGCTGTTCATGATATGGTTTTGGTGCCGTTTGATGATTATGAAGAATTGGTACTACAGGGTAGTGCATCCGCGACCCCTGGTGGAGATTATGATGAATATCTTCTTGAAGAGATGTCTGAACGGGAATTGATTGATAAAATCAATCGAGACATTGCGATCTGGCGTTCGTACCAGGATATCAATGAACGAGAAAAGCAAGTGGCGCTTCTTGAGGATCAGATGGTCGAAGATCCGCTTCCCGATCCGTTTGAAGAGGACTTTTCTCACCGTTCGGATTGGCATCGGGTAGGTGACCTTATGGGAGAGGGAAGACTCTCTGTTTTGAAGGAAAAAGTTGAATCGGATGATTCTTCTGATCCTATTCGTACCTATATACCGATAGACGATAGCCCTCTTACCCCTACTGTTTCCGCTGAACCGGGCGAACCTCATCTTCAAGCTATCCCTCGTGAAACCGACGATTCTTCTCAGGTTTTTGAGAATGAAGAGGGGCTTCCTCCTGATGATAATCCGGTATTTTTTGAAGAGCCCTCGACCTAGGGCTTTTTGATTACAGTATCCCCAGTACTACCTCTTGACGAGTGTCTGAAAATGGCGTATACTCACCCTCGCATTTCGTATGCAACTTTTTTAAATATTTTTTATTAACCGCTGGATAACAAATCTACCTCGACCATTCGGGTGTAGTGCGGGGAACACCATAGTAATATGGCAGAATTTCTAAGAAACAAGCCGCATGTGAATGTGGGAACCATCGGTCACGTAGACCATGGTAAGACGACGACTACTGATGCAATCCTCAAGGTTGCAGGAGCACATGGTTTGACTGCTCAGG
>CAZNAO010000059.1:0-1703 GCA_964571295.1 uncultured Gammaproteobacteria bacterium
GTTTTGATTCATCACCTGATTCCGTTTCAGATGGAGAAGTGAAACTTTCAAGACTCGCAAGCGGATTCTTTTGCCCTTCAATATTTCCTTCAACCGTTCCTGCAAATTCTGCTGAAGTAACCCCTTTCATATTCTGCATCATGCGGGCCATTACTCCTTCCGGAGTTTCAGGTGCCCGACTTCCGGTTGCAGATTTATATATTCCAAAGGCGATCAATACTACGATAACCCCCAAAATCACTTTTCCCACAGGTGAGTTCTTGTTTGTCTGCACGGGCGCAGTCGATGGAGTACCAGCGGCTGGTGCCTCCTGTGTCGTTGTCGTGGTTTCTGTTGCCATAGGCGAAATGTACCAAATAAATTAAATATATGATAACTGCTCGGTATTGTACCCTTAACCATTTTGATACGCAATAGCGTGTTGTTTTTTCAAAAAAAGAACGCCACCCTTGAAACCAAAGGTGGCGGACACAGAGAGACAGACTCAGCTCTTGGTCCTCATCGCGAGAACCAACGCCAGTGCTTCGTCCCGACTGAGAGTCGGGAACAGTGTTCCCTGGTAGACGTACGGCACACCGACCGAGATGTCCTCGATACGGATGTGATTGCTTTTGGTGATCATGTAGGTGGCGCACCGAATGATCGAGTGGACAGACCCCTCTTCTACCTGCCCTCCGAGCACCCACTCATAGCCGACGAGGATCACGAACTCATCAGACTCGAGACCGACCCTCAGAGACACGAGCTCTCTCAGCCCGAGATCTCGATCCATGATGTAGGATCCGAACTGATCGTACCACACCATGTTCCGAGCAAACATGTCGTGCGACACTTCACCCGTATGAAAACCGAATCTCTGATGCATGGTCTCTTTATTCAATCTACCCATACCCCCTCCTCATGTGGGTTTTGCGTGGCCGAGCGTACACTATTTTGCTCATTCTGTCAACAAAAAAGACCCGTAGTATACGACACAGGTCTCATGAGAAATATCGTGTACCACCGCTTACATCCACCGCGCATCTTTTTCTTTCACTTCTTTCACACGGAGTAGTGCCATGGTGCGGATGAGTGACACAGGGAGCGGCTGGTCGTACAGAAACTGTACCGATCCCTTACCTACAGCATATCCGGTGAGTTTTTTTGCGCATGCGCGTAGTACCGATGAGGTAGGCATAAAATTGAGATGATTTCGATATGCTGCGTATGCAAACAATATTCGACCATCTTCGAATACCGGCGCACCCCACTTGATCGCTTCACTCGCTCGTGGCGCTACTTTTTTCAAAATCGACCGAAGTTCTTTTAACTTCTTTTGTGCATCTTTTGGAGTTAGCTCAATATATTCTTTCACATTCTTTGCTTTCGTACGTACCATATATGTGACTAAAACTTTATATTATTAATACTCTTTTACATACTTCGCCTCTCCTGATTCTGTAGCACAAACAGTTTCTAGACTACCTTTTTCAATCCCAAAACCAGCCTTCCATTGCTTATAAGAAATCATTTTTTGCAACCCGTCTTCTCGTACACTAATACTTGTAGGCTCACCGAGCTTCTTAATAACTACGCTTTCATTATCATACTTACTGAAACCAATTACTTTCCGTTAAAAATCACAACTACAAATGAGATCAGCGCGATAATCGCCACTTTCATTGGAAAAACGCACAAAATAATCAAGTTCAGTACCATATTTG